>CAIQDO010000359.1 GCA_903870555.1 uncultured Caulobacteraceae bacterium | reverse complement strand
CGGCGGAGTCATGGTGGCGATACCGTGGCGAAGCGGCCCGGCGCGGCGACTACCCCCGCAGCGTCGCCCCCGCCGACTGGGCCGCCGCGGCGACGACCTTGGCCGACAGGGCCTCGATCTCGCCGTCGGTCAGGGTCTTGTCGCGCGGCTGGACGGTGATCTCCACCGCCACCGACTTGAAGCCGTCCTCGACGCCCGGACCCTCATAGACGTCGAACACCCGCGCCCCGGCGATCAGCACCCGGTCGGCGCTCTGCACCGCGCGGATCACCTCGCCGGCCGACGTCGCCTTGGCGACGACGAAGGCGAAGTCGCGGGTCAGCGGCATCAGCGACGACAGGGTCAGGGCCGGCTTGGTCTTGACCGCCTTCTTCTTCGGCTCGGGAATGGTCTCCAGCCAGATCTCGAAGGCGTAGACTGGGCCCGGCGTGTCGAGCGCCTTGAGCACGGTCGGGTGGATCTCGCCGAAGGCGGCGATCACCGCCTTGGGGCCGAGCTGCAGCCGCGCGTAGCGGCCCGGACGCCACCAGGACGGGACGTTGTCCTGGGCGACCTGCAGATTGGCGACTGGCGCGCCGAGTTCCTCCAGCAGGGCGATCAGATCGGCCTTGAGGGTGAACAGGTCCTCGCCGACGCTTCCGTCCCACCGGCGCGGGCCGTGCGGGGCCAGGACGGCGCTGATGGCGGTGCGCTGGTCGCCCGGCTGGTCGCCGGAGAACACCGGGCCGATCTCATAGAGGGCGCAATCTGGGAAGCCGCGGCGGGCGTTGCGGCCGACCGCCTCGATCAGGCCTGGCAGGGCCGAGGGGCGCATGCAGTCGAGGTCGGCGGCGATCGGGTTGGCCAGCACGAGACTGTCGTCGCCGCCGCCGAACAGGGCGGCCGTGGCGCGGGCGGTGAACGACCAGAGGATCGTCTCCTGGTAGCCGGCGGCGGCCAGGGCGCGGCGGGCGAGGCGCACCCGGCCCTGGCGCGCGGTCAGCACCCCGCCGACGGCGCGGGGGGCGGGCGGCAGCGGCTCGGCGGGCAGGGCGTCGAAGCCGGCGATGCGCGCCACCTCCTCGACCAGATCGGCCTTGCCGCCGACGTCCGGACGCCAGGACGGCGGCTGAACCTTGCCGCCCTCGCGGGTGAAGCCGAGCGCCGCCAGGATCGACCAGATCTTCGTCTCCGGCAGATCCAAGCCCGACAACCGCTTCACATAGCTTGGATCGAAATCGACGGCGTCCCGTAGCGCCGGCGTCTCGCCGGCAAACACCACCTCCGAAGCCTCCCCGCCGCAAAGCTCAAGGATCAGCCTCGTCGCCAGCTCGATCCCGGGAACCAGCGAGTGCGGATCGACACCGCGCGCAAACCGGTACTGGGCGTCGCTGTTGATCCCCGTGTCCCGCCCGGTCTGGGCGGTGCGGATCGGATCGAACCAGGCGCTCTCGACGAACACGTCGGTGGTGTCCTCCGAGCAGCCGGTGGAACTTCCGCCCATCACCCCGCCCAGGCCGATGGCGCCGGAGGCGTCGGCGATGACGCAGATCTCGCCCGTCACCGGATAGGTCTTGCCGTCCAGCGCCGGCACGTTCTCGCCCTCGCGGCCGAGGCGGGCCTCGATGAAGCCGCCCTCGAGTTTGCCGGCGTCATAGACGTGCAGCGGCCGGGCGCGGTCGTAGGTCACCAGGTTGGTGACGGCAAAAATGAGGCTGCCTGCCAGAACTGTGCCGAAAACGCGCAGGGCGTCGCCGGTGCTGGTATAACGGATGATGCCTGCATACGACCGTGCAACCAGGAAGGTAATACTCCGG
>CAIQDO010000358.1 GCA_903870555.1 uncultured Caulobacteraceae bacterium | reverse complement strand
TCTTGGGCGATCTGCCGATGGTGATCGTCAGGGCCAGGGTGTGCAGGCCGGCGTGGCTGATCGAGGTCGAGGGCCTGGCGATCGCTCCCTACGCCGATCCGACTTTGCCGGACTTCTGAGGCCGTCAGCGGCGCGCGACCACCAGACGATGGGCCGCGAGCCGTTCATAGAACGGCTGCGCCGCTTCGGCGACCGGCCGCAGCACCGGGTCGAGGTCCTCCACCGATGGCGCGGGACGCGGCGCGGCGAAGCCGGTCGACCGCTCGACAGCGTCGTACCAGGCCGGCGCCCAGACGCCGTCACTCACTCGCCCGCCTGCCGGCCAAGCCAGCATGGCCGGGGAAAAAGCGATGCCGACCGCCGCGCAAAGGGCCGTCAGGGCGCCCTCCGGGTCTGCGAGGACGTCGCGGGCCTCGATCACCGGCGGCGCCTCGCCCAGCCGCTGGGCCTCGCAATCGAACAGTTCGGCCTGACGCTGGAAACCGACATCAGCCAGGGTGACCTCGGCCCCGGCCCGGCGCACGGCGTAGGAGGCCAGCACCTCCTCCGGCGGGCGGATCAGGAAGGCGTTGCGGCAGCCGGCCATCCAAGACAGGTCCATCAAGTCCGTCATGTGATGGGCCATTTGCTTCTGATAATAGATCGACCGCCCGTCGGGCACGGACCCCAGCAGCGCCGCCGCCACCACCGCCGGATCGGTCGGCTGGGAGAGAAGGATCTCCTCGCGCATGGGGTGGTCGGCGCCGCTCTCCTTCAGCCACGCGGCGTAGAACGGCTCGTCGACCACGGCCGTGTCCGGCCGATTTTCGAAGGCGCGCATCATGGCGGTGGAGATGTTGCGCGGCCCCGACCACAGGGCGATGCGGATGGGTTTTTCAGACATCCGAGGTCTCGCTAGGCGGTCTTGAAACGCCAAGACGCCAGGGACGCCAGGACGTGATTGGGTGTTCGGCGAGGCGACAGCGTTCAATGCCCTGGAGGGGTCGGCAGCCTCTCTTGGCGTTCCTGGCGTCTTGGCGTTGAAAGACCGCTGTGCGGCTGCCCCACATTCTCAAAGCGTTCCCCTGGTCGCCGCGTCGGCATCCTTCAACGCCTCGTAGAAAGCCGTGAGCCGCGCCGTGACCGGTCCGGGCGAGGCGCTCATCCGATGGCCGTCGATGGCGGCGACGGGGGTGATCCCGGCCATGGTGCCTGTGACGAAGGCCTCGTCGGCGGCGTGGGCCAGGGCGAGGTCGTGCCCGCCGATCCTCAGCGGGATGCCGTTCCCCCGGCAGAGGGCGATGACATTGCCTCGGGTGATCCCGTTGAAGCAGTAGAGCCCAGCCGAGGTGTAGACCTCCCCGTCGCGCACGAAAAAGAAGTTGGTGGCGTTGCAGCTCGACACCTTGCCGTTCGGGTCGAGCATCAGCGCCTCGTCGGCGCCGGCCTCGATCGCTTCCAGCAGGGCGCGTATCAGGTTGACGCGGCTGTGGGTGT
Source organism: uncultured Caulobacteraceae bacterium (assembly GCA_903870555.1). Taxonomy (GTDB): domain Bacteria; phylum Pseudomonadota; class Alphaproteobacteria; order Caulobacterales; family Caulobacteraceae; genus Acaudatibacter; species Acaudatibacter boreus. Next base: position 4,195 of record CAIQDO010000358.1, on the reverse strand, counting down.
TGAGCCGCATGTCGAACATCTCCGGCCCGGTGCAAAGGATCGACGCGGTGTGCAGCGTCAGGCCCCAGCCGGGCGGGCGCTCGGCGGGCGCCTTGTATTCGGCGGTGATCACCACCGTCGGAACGCCCAGGGCGTTGCGCGGGTCCTGGTTGACGTCGGTCTTCAGGCCGCGCGTGACCATCAGCCGGAGATGGCCGCCGTCGGTCATGGCGTTGGCCTCGATCGTCCGGCGGAGGGCCTCCTCGATGGCGGCGCGGTCGAGGGCCGGCTTGAACCCGAGCGCCGCGGCGCCGGCGCAAAGCCGGTCGAGATGGGCCTCAAGGAACAGCAGCCGGCCGCGGTGCAGCCGCAGCCCCTCCCAGACGCCGTCGCCCATTGAGAAGCCGGCGTCGAAGATGGAAACCTTCGCCTCGTCGCGGCGGACGAGGTCGCCATTCACCCAGATCAGCAGCTCGGCGTTGCGCGGGTCGCGGGCGTAGTCCTGGCTACCGGCCATGGGGCAGTCCTTCGAGTCGGGAGGGTCGGCGTCTTGGGTAGATTTTCACCGCCAAGAAGCCAAGCTGCCAAGAGGGGTCACCGACCTCGCCTGGGTATCGGAATCCCTCAGGAGCAGAGTAGCGCGCCGCGCGCGCGACGAACCCACCACAAACGACTCCGAAACGAGAGGGGATAGACGGGCCTCTTGGCTCCTTGGCTTCTTGGCGGTGGAAAGAACCTCCCTTGACCGCGGAGCGATCGGTGGGCACTCCCCGGGGAAAGCTTCGGAGAACAGTTCCATGAAACGCGCCGCCATCGTCTCGCCGATCCGCACCCCTGTGGGCAAGTATCTCGGGGCGCTCTCGAGCATCCAGGCCGGCGACCTCGGGGCGGTGATCCTCAAGGCGCTGGTGGAACGGACGAAGATCGACCCGGAAACAATCGACGACGTGATCTTCGCCCAGGGTTACGGCAACGGCGAGGCGCCGTGCATCGCCCGCTGGTCGGCGCTGGCGGCGGGCCTGCCGATCTCCACCCCCGGCTATCAGCTCGATCGGCGCTGCGGCAGCGGCCTGCAGGCGGTCATCGACGCGGCGATGATGGTGCAGACCGGCGCCGCCGACGTGGTGGTGGCTGGCGGCGTCGAGAGCATGAGCAACGCCGAATACTACACCACCGACATGCGCTCGGGCGCCAGGGCGGGATCGGTCACGCTGCACGACCGCCTGGCCCGGGGCCGGGTAATGAGCCAGCCGATCAGCCGCTTCGGGGTGATCAGCGGCATGATCGAGACCGCCGACAACCTGGCCCGCGACTATCAGATCAGCCGTGAGGCCTGTGACGAATACGCCGCCTCCAGCCATCAGCGGGCGACCAAGGCCTGGGCCGACGGCAAGTTCGACGACGAACTGGTTCCGGTGGCCGTGCCGCAGAAAAAGGGCGACCCGGTGCTGTTCGCCAGGGACGAAGGCTTCCGCCCGGACGCCACGGCCGAAAGCCTGGGCAAGCTCAAGGCGTTGGAGAAAAACGGCGTGGTCACGGCCGGCAACGCCAGCCAGCAGAACGACGCCGCCGCCGCCTGCCTGGTGGTGAGCGAGGACAAGCTGGCCGAGCTCGGACTGGAGCCGATGGGCTGGTTCGTTGGCTGGGCCGCGGCCGGCTGCGAGCCCTCACGCATGGGCATCGGCCCGGTGCCGGCGGTGGAGCGGCTGTTCGCCCGCTCGGGCTTCTCCTGGGACGACATCGGCCTGGTCGAGCTGAACGAGGCCTTCGCGCCGCAGGTGCTGGCGGTGCTCAAGGGCTGGGGCTGGGACGACCGCGACCGGCTGAACGTCAACGGCTCGGGCATCTCGCTGGGCCACCCGATCGGCGCCACCGGCGGGCGCATCCTGGCCAATCTCCTGCGCGAGATGAAGCGCCGCGACGTGAAGTACGGCCTCGAGACCATGTGCATCGGCGGCGGCCAGGGCATCGCGGCGATCTTCGAGGCGGCCTGAGGACGCGCGGGTGGCGGCGAGTGTGAACGCCCCTCCCACCGCCTCCGGCGGTTCCCCCTCCCCGCTGCGCGGGGCGGGATTTTGCATTGGTAATCCTCCCCCGAGAATTGGGGGAGGGAGACCGCGCCCGCAGGGCGTGATGGAGGGGGCGCGGTCACGCCGGGCGCCGCCGCCATGATCACCCCCCTGGCCTCCGCCGACCCCGCCGCCCTCGCCCCGTACGATGACATCATCGACGTGCGCAGCCCGGCGGAATTTGCCGAGGATCACATCCCCGGGGCGATCAACCTGTGGGTGCTGGACAACGACCAGCGGGCCGAGGTCGGAACGATCTATGTGCAGTCATCGCGCTTTCTGGCCCGGCGGATCGGGGCGGCGCATGTGGCGCGGAACATCGCCCGCCACCTTGACGAGCGGCTGACCGACAAGCCCGGGTCGTGGTCGCCGTTGGTCTATTGCTGGCGCGGGGGGCAGCGGTCGAACGCCATGGCCACGGTGCTGGAACAGGTCGGCTGGCGGGTAGGGTTGGTGCAGGGCGGCTACAAGACCTATCGTCGACGGGTGACGGCGGCGTTGTACGACGCCGAGCCGGACTTCGAGGTGATCCTGCTCGACGGCTACACCGGCACGGCCAAGACCGAGGTGCTGACCAAGCTGGCGGCGCGCGGCGTGCAGACCCTGGACCTGGAGGGACTGGCGGCTCATCGCGGCTCTCTGTTCGGCGGCCTGCCGGGCGCGCCGCAGCCGCACCAGAAGGGCTTCGAATCGGCGCTGTTGCATGCCCTTGAGCGCCTAGACCGAAGCCGGCCGATCTTGGTCGAGGCCGAGTCGAGCAAGGTCGGAGCGCTGAACATGCCGCCGATGCTGTGGAAGGCAATGCACGCAGCGTCGCGGATCGAACTGATCGCCCCGCCGGCGGCGCGCGCGCTTTACCTGACGCGGGCCTATGGTGACATCATCGCCGATCCGGTGGCTCTCGACGACACCTTGGCCCGCCTGCCGATCCACCACGGCAAGGCGCGGCTGGACGAGTGGCGGGAGATGGCGGGGCGCAGCGACTTCGTCGGCCTGGCGGCGGGGCTGATTGAGCACCATTATGACCCGGCCTATATGCGCTCGCGCCGCGGCGAGATCCGTCCGCTGATGGCCGAGATCGCCCTGAGCGATCTGCAGCCCGATTCGCTGGACGCCGCCGCCGACCGCACCGCCGCTATCTTGAACGAACGGGCCCCAAACCGATGACCACCCCGACCTTACCCTCGACCGACGCCGAACCCCGCCTGACCTCCTTGGCCCACGGCGGTGGCTGCGGCTGCAAGCTGTCGCCCAAGGTGCTGCGCGACATCCTGGCCGGAATGCCGGCGATGGGCGCCTTTCCAAACCTGCTGGTGGGAACCGAAAGCAGCGACGACGCGGCGGTGTGGCGGCTGAACGACAGCCAGGCGCTGGTGGCGACCACCGACTTCTTCATGCCGGTGGTGGACGATCCCCGGGACTTCGGCCGCATCGCCGCCACCAACGCCCTTTCGGACGTCTACGCCATGGGCGGGACGCCGATCCTGGCCCTGGCCATCGTAGGCATGCCGGTGGGCCGCCTCTCGGTGGAGACCATCGGCGCCATCCTCCGAGGTGGGGCCGAGGTGTGCGCGGCGGCGGGCATTCCCGTGGCCGGAGGCCATTCCATCGACAGCGTCGAGCCGATCTATGGCCTGGTGGCGCTGGGCCTGGTTCATCCGGACAAGCTGCTGAAAAACGCCACGGCCCGTGCGGGCGACCTGCTGATCCTGACCAAGGCTCTGGGCGTCGGCGTGTTGAGCGCGGCGTTCAAACAGGCGCGGCTGGACGCGGCCGGCTACGAGACCCTGATCGCCTCGACCACCCAGCTCAACCGGCTCGGCGCCGAGCTGCCCGGCATGGCCGGGGTGCATGCGGTGACCGACGTCACCGGCTTTGGCCTGCTGGGCCACGCCCTGGAGGTGTGCCGCGGCGCCGACCTGGCCGGCGAGATCACCGCCGCGCCGCCGCTGCTGGCCGGGGTGGAGACCCTGGCGCGCGTCGGCGTGCGCACGGGGGCGTCGGGGCGGAACTGGGACGCCTATGGCGAGGGCGTACACTTGCCCGAGGGGCTGGAGGATTGGCGCAAGGATTTGCTGACCGATCCCCAGACCAGCGGCGGCCTGCTGATCGCCGTGGCGCAAGAGGGGGCCGAGGCGGTGAGATCG
>CAIQDO010000357.1 GCA_903870555.1 uncultured Caulobacteraceae bacterium | reverse complement strand
TTGGCGTTTCACGGCCGCCCCAACACTAACACCAACGCCACATTCAACGCCCTCACCAAGGGTGGATGTCGCCATTCCATTTGTAGAACGTTCCGGTGGTTTCGAGGGCGAGGCCGGCGATGACCTTGTGGATGCCGGCGGCGCTGTCCTGGGGCGTGATGTCGGCGCCGGCGCCGCCCATGTCAGTCTTCACCCAGCCCGGGTGGACCAGGGAGACGACGATTCCCTTCGACTTCAGGTCGAGGGCCAGGGCGCGCATGACGCTGTTCACCCCGGCCTTGGCGCTGGCGTAGGCGTAGCTGCCGCCGAACGGCCAGGTCGAGGCGCCCAGTTGGCTGGTGACGGTCATCACCTTGGCGGCGGACGCGGCTTCCAGATTGGGCAGCAGGGCCTGAACCACGCGGAACGGGCCGATGGTCATGATGGCGAGGGCGTCGGTCCAGGCGTCAAAGTCCGTGTCGGACAGGCTCTGGCGCGGCCCGCCGTTGACGCCGGCGTTGTTGATCAGGACGTCGATCGGGACGCCGGCCAGCGACTTGGCCAGGGCGGCGACCGAGGCGCCGTCAGCGACGTCGAGGGCGTGGACGCTGACCGCGCCGTTAGAGCCGGCGGCGAGGGCGTTCAGGGCCTTGGCCTCGGCCCGCTTGCGGCAGGCCGCGAACACCCGGTCGCCGCCCGTGGCATAGGCCCGCGCCAGCTCCAGGCCGATGCCGCGATTGGCGCCGGTGATCAGCACAGTGGCCATGATATCCTCCTGAGGTTTCCTACCCCGGTCTCAATGCCATGAGAGCGCGCTGGTTTCGATGGCCCTGACGGGTTCAGGCCATTGGGCGCGACGACGGGTGATAGCCAGCCGCCGAAGTCCGGGTTTAGTCTGTCGCCAGACGCCGGAGATTGGAGCGACATGGCAAGCCGGATGACCCGCACGCCGCCGTTCACCGACGCCGCCGGCCGGGTTGTTCCCGGATCGGTGGCGGAGGCGGGTTTCTGGCGGATCGGCGGCGTCGACCAATGGGTGATGATCCGCGGCCGCGACACCAACAACCCCCTGCTGATCATCCTGCATGGCGGTCCGGGATCGCCCGAGACGGCGCCGCTGCGGGCCTTCAACGCCGCGCTGGAGGACGCCTACACCGTGGTCTACTGGGAGCAACGCGGGGCCGGACGGTCGTTTCGTCCGTCCATTCACCCCGGGTCGATGACCGTCGAGCGCTTCGTCCTCGACCTGGAGGAGATCGTCGACACGGTGCTCGCCCGTTTCGGCAAGACAGGCGTGGTGCTGCTGGGTCATTCCTGGGGCTCGTTCCTGGGCGTGCTCTACGCCCATCGGCGCCCTGGGAAGGTCGCCGCCTACGTCGGGGTCGGCCAGGTCGCCGACATGGAGGCGAGCGAGGCGGCCTCCTACGCCTTCACCCTGGAGACGGCGCGGGAACGGGGAAACCAGAAGGCGATCCGGCAGCTGCTGGCGATCGGTCCGCCGCCCCACGACCTGAAGGCGCTCAGGACCCAACGCCGCTGGCTGACGGCGATGGGCGGCGCGTTCGGGCCGAACCTGTCGCTGGCGAAGCTGGTCGGGCGGAGTCTGGCCAGTCCGGAAACCTCGGTTCTGGACCTCGTCGGCATGGCGCGGGGATCGGGGTTCTCGCTGAGGCTGCTCTGGGACGAGCTGTTCGAGACCGGCCTGATGCGTGACGTCCGCCGACTCGAGGTTCCGGTCATTCTCATGCTGGGCCGGCTGGACCAGCAGGTCGTCGCCTCGGTGTCGGCCGCCTGGTTCGACGTCCTCGAAGCGCCGCACAAGGCCCTGTTCTGGTTCGAGGCCTCCGGCCACATGGTTCCGTTCGAGGAGCCCGAGCTGTTCAACCGGCTGATGGTGGAGACCGTCCGGCCGTTCGGTTGCTGAGAGGCCCGGTTCCCCTATTGATCCGCCCCGGCGCGCGGCCGATACCTCCGGGCGACAAGGGCGCGCGCGCCGCCCGGGAGGACCGACCATGAGACCCAACACCGCCCTGGCCCGCTGGCGCGCCGGCGACCGCACCGTTGGCGGGTGGCTGTCGGTGTCCAACACCCATGTGGCCGAGCTGATGGCTCACGCCGGCTTCGATTGGCTTTGCGTCGACCTGCAGCACGGACTGCTCGACTACACCGACCTGCTGCACATGCTGCCGGCCATTTCCACCACCGACACCACGCCGCTGGTGCGGGTGGCGAGCCACGATCCGGCCGGGATCATGAAGGCGCTCGACGCCGGGGCGATGGGGGTGATCGTGCCGCTGGTCAACACCGCCGCGGAGGCGGCGGCGGCGGTGAGCGCCTGCCGCTATCCGCCGCAGGGAACCCGCTCGTTCGGCCCGCTGCGCGCGGCGCTCTACGGCGGGCGCGGCTATGCCGTCGAGGCCAACAGCCAGATCGCCTGCATCGCCATGATCGAGACCCGGGCCGGGCTGGACAATCTCGAAGAGATCCTCGCTGTCCCGGGCCTGGGCGGGATCTATGTCGGTCCCTCCGACCTCGGCCTGGCGCTGGGCCTGTCGGCCCTGGGCGACAGCGACGATCCGGTCCATCTGGCGGCGGTGGCCACGATCCGCGAGGCGTGCGCCCGCCATGGCGTGCCCGCCGGCATCCACACCAGCAGCCGGGCCTGGGCGCAGCGCCGGCTGGACGACCGCTTTAGTTTCGTCACCCTCGGCTCCGACGTCGGATTCCTGATGCGCGCTGTGGGCGAAGACCTCGCCAGCGTGCGCAAGACGGGGCTATGACGGACGTCTGAACCCAGCTGCGCCGGAGCGGACCATGACCCTGATCAACACCCCCGACCCCGAGGCCCGCGCCAGGGTCGTGGCCCAGGACCTCGCCAACGTCATCCACCCGCTGGTGCAGCACCGGGCGCTGGAGAAGGCGCAGATGGTCATCGTCGGCGCCCAGGGCTCGACGGTGGTCGACGCCGACGGCACGACGTTCCTCGACGCCATGGCCGGGTTGTGGTGCGTCAACATCGGCTATGGGCGGCACGAGCTGGCCGACGTCGCCGCCGAGCAGATGCGGGCGATCGCCTACTATCCCCACAATGCGATGAACCTGCCGGCGGCGGAGCTGGCCGAGGTGGTCAACGGCCTGATGGGCGGCGGCTACCACGTCTACTTCGTCAACTCCGGGTCGGAGGCCAACGAGGCCGGCTTCAAGTTCGCCCGGCAGTACGCCAAGCACGAGTTCCCGGGCCAGTTCCGTCACAAGACCATCTCGCGGCAATATGCCTATCACGGCACCACCCTGGCCACCCTGGCGGCCGGGGGCATGGGCGACCGCAAGGCCAAGTTCGAGCCCTACGCCGGGGAGTTCATCCATGCGCCCGCGCCGACCTGCTACCGCTGCCCTCTGGGCCTGGAATACCCGACCTGCAAGGTGGCCTGCGCCCAGGCGATCGAGACGACGATCCTGTCGGAAGCCCCCGAGACCGTCGCCGAGGTGATCGTCGAGCCGATCATGAGCGGCGTCGGCGTGGCGGTGCCGCCGGACGAGTATCTGCCAATGGTCGAGGCGATCTGCCGCAAGTACGACGTGCTGCTGCATGTCGACGAGGTGATCAACGGCTTTGGCCGCACGGGCCGGATGTTCGGTCACCAGCACTGGGGTGTCAGCCCCGACATCGTCGCCGTGGCCAAGGGCATCATCAGCGCCTACCTGCCGCTCGGCGCCACCATCGTCAAGAACCGGGTGTTCGAGAGCTTCCTCGGCGAGCCCGCGGAAGGGCGTCAGGTGTTCCAGGTGAACACCTATGGCGGCCATCCGGCGGCGGCGGCAGTGGCGGTGCGCAACATCGAGATCCTGCAGGAGGAGAAGCTCGCCGAGCGCGCCGACACCATGGGCGGGTATCTGATGGCGGGCCTCAATGACCGGCTGATGCGGCACGGCATCGCTGGCCAGGTGCGTGGCAAGGGTCTGCTGATCGGCATCGAGCTGGTCGAGGACCGCGAGAGCAACCGGCAGCTGCCCGGGCACCTCGTCCAGGGCGTGGTCGACTTCTGCCGCGCCCACGGCGTCATCGTCGGACGGTCCGGCGGCGGCGCCCGCCATTCCAACACCATCGTCCTGTCGCCGCCGCTGATCATCACCCGCGGCGAATGCGACACCCTGATCGAGGTGCTGGACAAGGCCCTGGCCAACACCACGGCGATCCT
>CAIQDO010000356.1 GCA_903870555.1 uncultured Caulobacteraceae bacterium | reverse complement strand
GCGCAGGCGAGGGCGAACAGGGCGCCCTGGCCGCCGAACATCCAGAAGGCGCCGCGCCAGTGGCCGGCGGCGGCGAACAGGCCGCCGATCAGCGGCCCAAGCACGCTGGCCACCCCCCAGACCCCGGCGGTGGCGCCGAACATCTTCGGCCACAGACTTTCGGGGAACACCACGCCGATCGCCACATAGCAGAAGCCAACCAGCCAGCCGGCGCCGACGCCTTGCAGCACCCTGCCGACGAGGAACATGTCGATGGTCGGCGCTCCGGCCGACATCACGCAGCCGGCGGCGTAGGCCAGGGCCGACAGCATCATCGCCGGTCGCAGGCCCAGGCGGTGGGACAGCTGGCCGGTGCTGGCGCCGGCCAGGATCGAGCCGGTCAGGTAGAACGCCACCGCCCAGCCGTAGTAGGCGGCGCCGCCCAATTCGTGGGCGACGCTCGGCATGATCGTGGCGGTGACGAGGGCGTCGGCGGCGTTGAGCCACACCCCGAGCATCACCAGCGCGGCCCGAGAGGCCAGCACCGGCGAGACCAGGTCTCGCCAGCGGGCGGGGGCCGCCGGACCGGTCACGACGCGGTCAGTCCACCCGTCAGATCGTGGCGCCGCCGTCGACCACCATCGCCTGGCCGGTCATCCAGGCGCCGGCCTTCGACGCCAGATAGACCGCCGCGCCGGCGATATCGTCAGGTTCGCCCAGACGGCGAAGCGGCGTATTGGCGCTCGAGCGCTTCTCGGCCTCCGGCGTGTCCCAGAGGGCGCGGGCGAAGTCGGTCTTGACCAGGCCGGGCGCGATGCAGTTGACGCGGATGTTGTGGGGCGACAGCTCGTGGGCCAGATTGCGGGCCAGCTGGAAGTCGGCCGCCTTGGAGATGTTGTAGGCGCCGATCACCGCATTGCCGCGCAGGCCGCCCACCGACGAGACGATGATGATGGCGCCGTCGCGGCGCTCCTTCATCTCCGGGGCCACCATCTGCACCAGCCAGTGGTTGGAGATGATGTTGTTGTCGAGGATCTTGCGGAAAGCCTCGTCGGTGATGCCGCTCATCGGCCCGTAGTAGGGATTCGAGGCCGCGTTGCAGACCAGGATGTCGATCTTGCCAAAGGCTTCGCGGGTGGTGTCGATCAGCCGCTGCAGGTCGTCCTTGGAGGAGATGTTGGCCGGCACGGCGATGGCGGCGCCGGGATGCTTGGCGTTGATCGCGGCGGCCACCGCCTCGCAGGGGCCGGCCTTGCGCGAGGAGATCGTCACCTTGGCCCCGTGTTCGGCCAGCCGCTCGGCGATGGCCTTGCCGATGCCCTTGGACGAGCCGGTGATGACGGCGACCTTGCCGCTGAGATCGAAGAGTTCCACGGGCGTCTCCCTGTTTTTTTCGCGCCAGACTGATTTGGCGCGCACCATCCTCGGGCGGGCCTGACAGGTCAAGGCGTTGCGCCGCCACCGCCGCGCGCCCTAAGAGAGTGCATGGCGCAGGGCGAGGCGAGCACGGCGGGTTTCGGCAGGGGGTTCCTGACCGACATCTGGTATTTCGTCGCCCTGTCGCGGGACCTCAAGGCCGGGGCCATGCGGCGCCTTGAGATTCTCGGCCAGCCGGTGTTGCTGGGCCGAGGGCCGGACGGCGCGCCGGTCGCCCTGCACGACGTCTGTCCGCATCGCGCCGCGCCGCTATCGGCGGGCCGGTTCGTGCGCGAGCCGGGCGGGGCGGTCAGCGTCGAGTGCCCCTATCATGGGTGGCGGTTTGGGGTTGACGGCCGCTGCGCCGCGATTCCCTCCCTGACCGACGAACAGGCTTTCGATATCGGCCGCATTGGCGTGCGCCGCTATCCTGTCGCCGAGAGCCAGGGCCTGGTGTTCCTCTGGATGGCGGGCGACGCCCGCGAACGCGGCGATGACGCCGGAGAGCCGACCCAGCCGCCGCCGGTGTTTCCGGGCGTGGTCGGCGGCGGCCCCAAGCTGGTGCTGGCGATGGATTTCGACGCCCACATCGACCACGCGGTGGTTGGCTTGATGGACCCGGCCCATGGCCCCTTCGTCCACCAGCAATGGTGGTGGCGCAGCCGAACATCGATGCACGCCAAGGCCAAGCGCTTCGAACCGAGGCCCGAGGGCTTCGCCATGACGCGTCACCCGCCGTCGACCAATTCCCGGGCCTATCTCTTGCTGGGCGGCCGCCCGGAGACCGAGATCACCTTCCGGTTGCCCGGCCTGCGCTGGGAACATGTGATCGTCGGCAAGCGTCAGGTGCTGTCGCTGACCTGTCTGACGCCGCTGACGGCGACATCGACCCGGATCACCCAGGTGCTGTGGTCCGACCATCCCATGGTCAGCCTGCTCGGTCCGCTGGTGCGGGAGGGAGCGAAGCGGTTCCTGCGCCAGGACGGCGACATGGTGAACCTGCAGAACCAGGGCCTGAAATACGATCCCTCGATGATCTGGATCGATGACGCCGACCGGCAGGCGCGCTGGTACCAGGCCCTGAAGCGCGAGTGGTCCGCCAGCCGGCGCGAGGGGCGGGCTTTCGTCAATCCGGTGCCGCCGTCGACCCTGAGGTGGACCAGTTGAGCGCGCCGGCTCCTCGCCCGGCCACCGCCACGCCTCTTGCGCGATTGCGCGGCCGGCTGTGGTCGAGCCTGGCCACCTGGCCGGACGCGGCCGGCTGGGGCTACAGCCTCGGCGTGGGCGCCGCGACCCTGGCGGCGATGGGCGCCCTGGGTCTGTCGACCGGCCTCTACGTCCCCCATCCGGCGCACCTTGCCGGCCTTGCGATGCGGCTGCTGACGGTGCTGATCGCTCCTGCGTTCTGCGAGGAGGCGGTGTTCCGCGGTCTGCTGGTTCCTGGCCGGATGGAGACGCCCCGCCCGGCCATGCCCCTGACCCTGGCCGTGTTCGTCTTCGTGGTCTGGCACATGCTTGAGGCGGAGACCTTCCTGGTCCGGGCCGGGCCGGTGTTCGAGCGCCCGGACTTTCTGGCTTGCGCCGCGATCCTGGGGGTGGGCTGCGGCCTGATCCGCTGGCGGACAAACTCGCTGTGGCCGGCCGTGGCCCTGCACTGGCTGATGGTCACGCTCTGGCAGACCTGGTTGGGCGGGTTTATCCTGTGACGATGGACCGCTCCCTTCTATTCCCGGTGCGCGCGGCGCTGCTGTCGGCCATGGCCATGGCGGCGGCGTGGGGCTGTTCGAAGTCTGCGGGCGGCGGCGCTGCCGGCGGATTGCCGACCGGCGCCCTGGACCAAGCCATCGGCCGGGCGATCGGCGATCCCTCCACCTGCCTGCTGCTGGCCGACCGGGCGACCGGCAAGGTGCTCTATCGCTATGGCGAATCGTTCAATTGCGTGCGCGGCGTGCCGGCCTGCGACCGGCCAGGCTATCTGTCCGCCACCCAGGCGCTGACCCTGGCCGCGACCCCTGGCGGCCGGGGCGCCAGCTGCCCGTCCGTCGCTGATGGGTCAAGATCGGTCGGCTGGGCGGAAGGCGTCGCGAGCGAGCGGCGACGCGATCTGGTCTATTCCGCGGTGATGGAGGGGCAGACGGCGTTGCCCGGACACGAGATGGCGGCGCGGCTCGATGACGCGTTCCGGAAGGCAGGGCTGTAGCGCGTCGCGATCACCGCGACGTGGATGCTTTTCAGGCCTAGGCGACGCGTGCTAACCGCAGAGCGCCCGTGGGCGAATTTCCATGGACGCCCTCCGGGGGCCCGTAGCTCAATGGTCAGAGCTGACCGCTCATAACGGTCTGGTTGGGGGTTCGAGTCCCTCCGGGCCTACCACCTTCGGCATAGACGTAGGCGTCGGACTCTAAGCCGACAGCCCGTCGCGTTGGGCGGCGACCCGGATTGGCCTCATGCCGGCCAGTCGACGTTCCAGGTGACCCACCAGAGCCGTGTGATCGGTGGTGGCCATCACTGGCCGGCGGTCGCGGGTTGCGCGGATGGCCCTCGCCAGCTCGTCGCTCGTGTTGGCCACCGCGATCAGGCCGCGCGCAGCCAAGGCCTCGGTGATCTCGGCCTGGTGATCGTCATAGTGCTCGCCGAGCTCGAACAGTCTTGGCATGGCGATAACGTGGCAGCCCTCGCGCAGCGCCGTGATCAGAGATCCGGTCCCGCCGTGGCAGACCACGATATCCGCCTCGCGCAGCAGGGCCTGGATCTCGTCAAATGGCAGGGTCTCCACCACCCTGAACCCTGGCGGAACCCGGCCGCCCACCCCCGTCTGGATCACCACGTCGTGAGTGATGTCGCCCCGGGCGGCCAAGGCCGCCACGTCGTCCACCATGCGGTTGAACGGCAAGCTCGCTCCGACCGTCGCGAACAGCAACGGCTTCTTGGCGGGGCGGGGGATGTCGAGGATACGCAGCGGGTCGAACACCCGCGCCCGCGGCCAAAACGCGCGAAGGGCGGCGGATTGCACGATCAACTCGTCGGCCAGAGGACTCGCCAGACGCGTCACCAGGGAGGGGCGGTCGAAGCGGGCGAACGACTCGATGACGATGACCCGCGCGCCCAGCAGGCGACCGAACAGCAGGCTGAAATAGACCGACCCGGCGCCGGTGCTGATCACCACGTCCGGACGCTCACGCAGCATGATCACCGCGGTCCGGCAGAGATTGACCAAGGCGGCGGCCAGCATCTTCAGCGGGTGACCGAGGCGCGCCTGGCCCATGGCCACGTGCGGTACGAAGAAGACCGGGTGGGACTCGGCCAGGCTCTCGCTCAGGGCGGTGCGTTCGGTGACGAAGAAGTGGTCGTGGGCGGCCCAGACCCGGCGCAGGTCCAGCAGCTGGCGCAGGTGGCCGCCGCCGGAGGCGGCCAAGCAGACCCGCAGCCGTCGCGGCGCGTCAGTCCCCTGATTGTCCGTCAGCATCTCGCGCGCGACGGCGGCGGCCACCAACAGGAACGCCACGACTCGCAGGAGATAGGTGTT
>CAIQDO010000355.1 GCA_903870555.1 uncultured Caulobacteraceae bacterium | reverse complement strand
GTGGGGGCGAACCAGTGGCGTCGTACGCCCCCTTCGACACGGCGCTACGCGCCGCGCCGCCTCCCCCGCTTCGCTTCGCTCGCCGGGGAGGAGGACGATACAGGTTATTCCTTGCCGCGGACGATCAGCACCGGGCAGGGGCCGTGGCGGACGACCGATTCCGAGACACTGCCGAGAACGACACGGCCGAGGCCGCCGCGCCCATGGCTGCCCATGACGATCAGGTCCGCCGACCACGCCTTGGCGATCTTGTTGATGACATCTGCGGCATGTCCGACCTCGACGAAGTGCTCGGCGTCGGCCGCAAGGGTTGTGTCGGCGCCGATGGCGGCCATCACCTGGGCGTCGTCCTGCTTGCCGAGCAACAGCAGTTCTTCGTCGTCAAGGCGCACTTCCCCGGAACAGCCCATCTCGGGCTCGACCACGAACACCGTGGCGACCTTGGCCCCGAGGGCGGCGGCCATCTCCAGGCCGACTCGGACCGAGTGCAGTGAAACCGGACTGCCGTCGACAGGAAGCAGGACTCTCTTGAAACTCATGAAACGAACCCTCGGCGCGATGTGACGCCGTCGCAGCCGACGGCAGGGACAGCACTAACGCCCGAAACGCTGGCGGGGGCCATGAACTGTGTCAATCCACGGGCCCGGTCGCGACCTTGAATTCGCGCCGATTTGACGGACCCCAAGGCGAGCCGGGCGTGGCGGGCGCTGTGGAAGTCCGGGCCAAGGCCGCATCTCCGGCCGGCCCCAGGGATTCAAGCCGATGTACAAGGACTGGCCTGGAATGGCCGCCGATCTTTCCGGCGCCCTCAAGGCGGTGCGGACCGGCGCCCCCGAGACGATGAAGGCCTTCTCTGGGCTCGCCCGCGCCGCCCTCGAGGCCAAGGCTCTGGACGCGAAAACAAAGGAACTTCTGGCCCTGGGCATCGCCGTCGCGATCCGCTGCGACGGCTGCATCGCCTTCCACGCCCAGGCCGCCGTGAAACAGGGCGCCACACGGGAGGAGGTCATGGAGACGATGGGGATGGCCATCTACATGGGGGCCGGACCGAGCGTGATGTACGCCGCTCAGGCCGTCGAAGCCTTCGACCAGTTCACCGCGAAACCCCAGGCGCCAGCATGATCTCTCGCGCGGCAAGCCGACGCCGAGAGGTCCCGTGATCGACGCCGGCATCGTCGACACCGTCGCCCGCACGCCGGGTGTCCTGTCCATGCGAGCGTCTCCCGGCGACGTATTGTTCAGGCCTCATGACGCCTGCCGCGGGTTCATTGTGGTGCGCGAGGGCGTCGTCCGTGTGCGCCTGACCGGCGCCAACGGTCGTGAGCTCGTGCTTTATCGGGTGCGGCCGGGCGGGATCTGCCTGCAGACCTTTTCCTGCCTGATCCACGGAAGGCCCTACGCGGCCGAAGGCGTCGCGGAGGACAATGTCCAAGTGCTCTTGGTTCCACCTGCGATGTTCGACCGGTTGCTGGCGGAGAACCCGCGATTCCGCGCCGCCGTGCTGGGGTCGATCGCCGACCGTTTCGGCGATTTCGAACAGGTGGTGCAGGCCCTGGCGTTTACCGGCCTTGAGGCCAGACTGGCGAGCGCCCTTTTGCGGCTGGCGGGCGTCAACGGAACCGTTTGCGCCACCCACGCCGAACTGGCCGCAGAAATCGGTTCCGCTCGCGAGGCCGTCAGTCGTCAGCTTGGCTTTTTCGCGAACCAGGGGCTGGTGACGCTATCGCGCGGTCACATAGAGCTGAATCGGCCGACGATTCTCGCGGGTCTTGCGGATGCGCCAGTGTGACTTGGTTACAGACATGGCCGTCCCCAGGGTGACATGCCTCCTCCGCGCCTCGGCCTCCCGCCGAGGTGACATGTGGACATGCGATCATGAAAACCAACGAAGGCGGGCTCGACAGGGGCCTGCGCGTACTTGTCGGACTTGGGGTATTGGCGCTGGCGTTCGTCGGACCCAAAACGCCCTGGGCCTTCATCGGGCTCGTGCCCCTGCTGACCGGCCTTGTCGGCTTCTGCCCTCTCTACAGTCTGCTCGGCCTGAACACCTGCCCGGCGCGGAAAGCGGACTGACTCTTGAAC
The DNA here is from genome assembly GCA_903870555.1 of uncultured Caulobacteraceae bacterium. GTDB lineage: Bacteria > Pseudomonadota > Alphaproteobacteria > Caulobacterales > Caulobacteraceae > Acaudatibacter > Acaudatibacter boreus. The sequence goes on along the minus strand of CAIQDO010000355.1, from coordinate 2,130 downwards.
TGTGATGGAGGATTGAGATGACTGACCCCACCCTCGCCCTGCCGGTCGGCGGGGCGATGGACGATATCGGCACGAGGCGCGATTTCATCCATGTGATCGCCGCAGCGGCAGCGCTCGGCGGCGTCGCCGCCGTCGCATGGCCGCTGATCGAGCAGCTCGGTCCGTCGGCTGACACCATGGCCCTGGCCTCGATCGAGGTCGACTACAGCAAGGTCGCCGTCGGCCAGCAACTCGTCGTCCTGTGGCGCAAGCAGCCGGTCTATATCCGCCACAGGACAGCCGCGGAGATCGCTTCGGCGGTCCGCGGCGACCACGAGGCGGTGATAGATCCGGCAAAGGACGAGACTCGCCACAAGGCGGGCAAGGCCGAGTGGCTGGTCGTCATCGGGGTCTGCACCCACCTTGGCTGCGCGCCGACCTTCGGCGAAGGGGACTGGCAGGGGTGGTTCTGCCACTGCCACGGTTCGATGTACGACACCTCGGGCCGGGTCCGCCGAGGACCCGCGCCGAAGAACCTGGCGATCCCGGACTACGCGTTCCTGTCGGATTCTCGGATGAAGATCGGCTGAGCCGCCCGTGGTCGACCGATCAGCACCAGCTCGCCTGATCTGTCGATGGCGTACGTAGCAGCTCCTGGATATTGGCCTCCAGGACCCGAAAGCCGACGTTGCCGTAAAGCTTTTGCCGGCCGTCGTTGAGCACGAAGCTCGGGCTGCCCTTGATGCCCATGGCCTCGGCGTCCTGATAGTCACCGGCCAGGGCGGCGAAGGCGGAGCCGTCGTCGATCCGCGCCTGGATAGCGCCGCGGTCGATACCTATGCCTTCGGCCACGGCGTCCTGGACCGCACGCGTGGCGATGTCCCGCGCCAGCCGGAAGAAGGCGTCGCGCAGGCCGGAGGTCACCTGGTCCGCAGCGCCGGCGGCGCAGGCGCCCTCCGCCTCGGCAATCCGTACGGCCTTAACGAACAGATGTGGGCTGGTCGACGAGGCGGGCCTGACCGTCAGCCACAGATCGGGGTGGATCTCGATCTCCGGAAAGCGGGCGGCGACCTCGCGCAGGTGGCTGTTGAACCCTTCGAAACCGCCCTTGGCCGCCCACCCCGCTCCGATCTTGCGCGGCGAGTCCCCGAACACCGAGCAGAACGATGGTTCGAACCGCACCTGGTCGCCAAACGCGCCCTTGACCGCGTTGACCCTCAGTTCGGCGACATAGGCCCAGACGCACAACAGGTCGGAAAAATAGTGGATCGGAACGGTCGTCATCCTGGGCTCTCCGCGCGTTGCTCGACTACAGGCTATCGGCTGCCCAGCAATGCGTTCAGTCGCCAGGCGTCAACCACCTGTTCGCCGCGGGCGGTGACCAGCGCCGCGCGCGCCGCGAGGGCCTCGCGCTCGGCGTCCAACAGGTCGAGCGTCGGCTTCTGACCGACGCGCACCTCGTGGCGGACGCTCTCCAGGGCGCTCGCCGACGCCGCCGATTGATCGGCGGCCGCCTGGGCCACGGCGCGGGCTGTCTCGATATCCTGCCAGGCGCCAACCACCGCTTCACGGACCTCCGCGCGGGCCGCGTCGAGGGCCGCGCGCGCCGCGCGAACCTCGGCCCGGGCCTCGCTGACGCGCCCGCTGACCAAGCCTCCCGAGAAAAGGGTCCAACGTCCCTCGACCCCCACGGTCACGCCATCGGCTCGGTAGCCGGGAAAGAACTGGTCGCGCACGCTGCTGGCCTTTGCGTCAAGCGCGAGCGTCGGCAGTCGGTCGGCCTGGGCGAAACGGACGCCGGCGTCCGCCGCGCGGGCGGAAGCCTCCGCCGCGAGCAAGGCTGGACTCGATCGTATGGCGGCGCCCAGGGCGTCGTCGAGGCCGGCAGGCGTCGATGGCGTGGGCGGTGTCGGCTCCAGGGCGTCGGCGGGCACGCCGACGATGGTCTCGAAATGGGCCCGGGTCCGGGCGACGTCGCCCTCGGCGCGCGCGAGACCGGCCCGCGCCGACGCCAGACGGGCATGGGACTGGTCCAGGTCGGTGCGTGGTGTCTCCCCGTCCTTGAATTTCAACTCGGCCTGATCAGCGATCTGGCTTATCCGCCGGACCTCGGCCTCATTTAGGCCGCGCAATTCGACGGCGCTGAGAACC
>CAIQDO010000354.1 GCA_903870555.1 uncultured Caulobacteraceae bacterium | reverse complement strand
GCCCGGGGTGGCGGCCGGAGCCAGGGTGAACAACGCCCCGACGCCGCGTAGCCAACGGGAGGCGCGGCCCCGCTCCAGGACATAGGCGCCGAGAAACGCCACCGGCGCGCCGATCGCCGCCACCGCCAGGGCCAGGCCCACCGAATTGGCCACCGCCGCCCAGCCGCCGCCGTCGACCTTGTCGAGGTCGTACTGCGCCACGGACAGGGTGAGGTCGTAAGGCCATTGCCGGACCAGGGCGGCGAACTGACAGATCGCCAGCAGGCCGACGACGACGATCGCGACGAAGGCGCACAGCGTGGTCAGGGCGGTGTCGCGGATCGGGCTCGGCGCCGCGACGAACGGCGTGGCGCGGGTCGAGGTCATCGCCGACTGGCGCGCCGCGGCCCAGCGCTCGAATCCGATCGCCAGCAGGCTGGGAACCAGCAGGAAGATGGCGATCACCGCGCCGGTCTGGAAATCCTGCTGGCCGATCACCTTCTTGTAGATGTCGAGCGCCAGCACGTTGAAGTCGCCGCCCACCACCTTGGGCGCGCCGACGTCGGCGGCGGTGAGGGCGAACACCACGAAGGCGGCCGAGATCAGGCCGTGGCGCGCGTTCGGCAGCGTCAGACGCCAGAAGCGGCGCCAGGGACCCGCGCCCAACAGGCGAGCCTGTTCCTGAAGCCGCCCATCGGCGGCGGCAAGCGCCGTTCGCAGGATGATCACCGCGTGGGGAAAGGCGGCGACCGCGTCGGCAATCAGAACGCCCTGAGGTCCGTAGATGGTCCAGCCGCCGAGCCAAGGCGTCAGCAGCCCCTGGCGGCCGAACAGATAGACCAGGGCCAGGGCCGGCAGCAGTGAGGGGGCGAGGAGGGGGACGGTGGCCACCCCGGCCCACAGCCCTTTGAAGCGCATTCCCGATCGCTCCAACGCATAGGCGTAGGCAAAGGCCACGGGCAGAACCAGCGCGCAGACACCGACGCCGATCTCCAGCGTGCCCAGAATCGCTGATCGAAGGCCGGGCGTGCGAAGGTAGATGGCGTAGTGGGCCAGGGTCAGCGCGCCGTCGTCATCGGTGATGGAGCGCATCGCCAGCATCGTCAGAGGCGCGATCAGGAAAAGGCCGATCAGGCCGAGAAAGATCAGGGCGCCCAGGCCGGCCGGCGCGCGCGGCGACCGCATCACTGGCCGGCGCCGATCGGGAAGAGGTGAGCCTCGCCCTGGGCGATGCGTATCGACACCGGCCGACCGACCAGACGCGCGGCGTCGCCGGCGGCGACATCGGCCATCACCAGACCGCCAGCGGGCGTCCGGGCGGTCAGCCGCGCCGTCGCGCCGCGGAATTCGGCCGCCTCGACGGTCGCTGGCAGGCCGTCGTCGATCGGTTCGCCGCAGATGACCGCTTCGGGCCGCGCCCCGAGGATCACCGAGGCGCCGACGGCGCTCCCTCGGGTGTCGATTTCGACCCGACCTCCGCCGAGGTTGAGCTCGACCTCGTCCCGCGACACCACGCTCGCCGGCCAAAGGTTGATCGGACCCAGGAAGCCGGCGACGAAGGGGGTGGCCGGGCGCCGATAGACCGCCTCGGGCGACCCGGTCTGTTCGATGCGGCCATCCCGCATCACCACGATCAGGTCCGCCAGGGCGAGGGCCTCGCCCTGGTCGTGGGTGACCATCACGGTGGTGACGCCGAGCCGGCGCTGCAGCGCTTTCAGTTCCAGGCGAAGCCGCTCGCGGTTGTGCGGATCGAGGGCTGACAGGGGCTCATCGAGCAACAGGATCGCCGGTGCGGGCGCCAGCGCCCGGGCCATCGCCACCCTCTGCTGCTGGCCCCCCGAGAGCTGGTTCGGACGCCGCCCGCCGAAGCCCGCCAGTCCCACGACTTCCAACATCTCGGTCACCCGGGTGTCGCGTTGGGCCGACGGTGTCCGGCGGTTCAGACCGAAGCCGACGTTGTCGGCCACGCTGAGGTTGGGGAACAGGGCGTAGGACTGGAACACCATCCCCATGCCCCGGTCGGCGGGCGCGGCCCTGGCAAGGTCGCGGCCGCCGGCGGTCAGCGACCCCGCGGTCGCCGTGTCCAGCCCAGCCAACAGCCGAAGCACCGTGGTCTTGCCGCAGCCAGACGGGCCGACCAGCACCACGAAGGCGCCGGCGGGAACGTCGAGGTCGAACCCCTCAACCGCCACGACATCGCCGAAGCGCCGGCTCAGGCCCCGAATGCTCAGGGCGGGCGGGGCGGTCATCGGGGCTTCTCCTTCTGGGCGCGGCGTTCGCCGTACCGGCGTGTCCATTCGGCGATCACGCGGTCGCGGTTGGCCCCGGTCCAGGTCACGTCGCTGAGGGCGAGGTGCGCGGCCATGTCGGGCGGCAGGCCCGGGACCGGCCGGGTCCAGGCCGGAACGCCGACCACGGCGAAGGTCCGGGCGTAGAGGGCCATGGCAGAATCGCTCAGCGCCCAGTCGACGAACGCCCGGGCCTGGGCCGGATGGCGCGCGGCGCGCATCACGCCCGTGGCCTCGACGTCCCAGCCAAGGCCCTCCTTGGGCACGATCACGGCGATCGGCAGGCCCCGGGCCGCGGCCTGGGCGGCGCGGTAGTCGATGGCGATGCCGATGGGAATTTCGCCGTGCGAAGCGTCCTTGCACGGTTTGGAGCCGGAGTGGGCGTAGGCGGCGATGTTACGGTCCAGGCCATCCATCAGCGCCCAACCGCGCGCCTCGCCAAAGGTCTGCAGCCAGGACGACACCGCCATCAGGCCCGTGCCGGAGGAGCCCGGATCGGGCATGGAAATCATGCCGCGGTAGACCGGCTTGGTCAGGTCCAGCCAGCTCTCGGGGGTCGGCAGGCCGCGACGTCGAGCCTCGGTGGTGTTGAGGCAGATGGCGGCCGACCACAGCGCCTCTCCGGTCCAGTGCGGCGGGGTCTGCCGGTCGCGGAATCGGGGGGCGACCCGCTCCAGCCCGGCCGGGGCGTAGGCCGCCAGCAACCCGGCCTTGTCGAGTTGCATCATCGAACTGGCCGCCAGGGCGAAGACCACGTCGGCCCGGGGCGCCTTGCGCTCGGCCAGCAGGCGCGAGGTGATCACGCCGGTGGAATCGCGAACCCAGACCAGGTCGATCTCCGGATGCACGCGGGCGAAGGCCTGCTTATAGGCGAAGATCTGGTCGGCCTCTGCCGCTGTGTAGACGACAAGATGCTCCCGCGGGGCGCAGCCGGCGAGCAAGGCCAAGGCGGCGACGGCCAAAAGCCGGCCGAGGCGTCCGCCGATGGTCCGGCGCGCGCGCGGCCGCTGAAACGCCATCGATATCGCCCCCGCTCTTGCTCAGATCGACTCTGCCTAGCCGAAGCCGGTAGGCGGCGACTATCTCGGTTTTGTGTCAGTCCCGCTCACGGGCGAACGCCGTACAGGCCGAGCACGTCCCGCCGCAGCGCCGCCTGGCTGTCGCGCCGCGAGTAGAACATGTGCCCCCCGGGATAGACCTTCACCTGCAGCCGGTCCTCCGCGCCCATCGCCGGGATCTGCGCCACCACCATCATCGACTGGAAATAGGGGCAGGACAGGTCATCGTAGCCGTGGACGATCAGGGCCTTGAGTTTCGGGTCGACCGCCAGGGCCTCTCGAAGGTCGGAGGCGGATTCTATGCTGGTGAACCAGTGCTTCTCCCAGCGGCGGTTCACCTCCGGATTGAGCGCCTCGTAGTGGGCGTCGACCTTCCAGCCGACCTCGCGGGTGACGAAGTCGACCATCGCCGAGGTCGTTGGCGCCAGGATGCCCTGCAGAATCGGATCGCCGGTGCGCTGGTCGGGGGCCAGGGGGTAGGGATCGAAGCTGGTGACGTTGGAGTCGTACCAGCTGCCCAGCCGGCCGTCGTCGCGGTAGAGCTCGCGCAGGAAGGCCCGGCTCTCGATCCGCCCGCCCATCCGCCGCACGGCGACCGGGTCCAGCCCGGTGTAGGGCGCGACCTTGGCGACGATGCGGTCGATCGCCGCCTTGTCGCGAACCCCCCGCATCAGGTCGAGGATATAGTCGGTTCGGGCGTAGGTCTCGACCTCCGACATCAGCGCCGGCGTCAGGGCCTTGCCCTCGCGCTCATAGTGGGCCGCCGCCATCGACGGCAGGGTCGCCGCCCAGACCAGGGGCGAGGTGTCCGGATCGCTGGCCGCCCGGCCGTCCAAGGCCGGCGAGACCATCACCACACCGGAGACGCCGACGCCGAGGTTGACCTGCAGGGCGTGGGCGACGGCCGGCGCCCGGAAGCCGCCGTAGCTCTCGCCGACGACATACTTCGGCGAGGCCATCCGGCCGTTTTTCGACAGCCAGTCGTAGACGATCCGCGACAGGTAGCCGATGTCGCCCTGGATGGTGAAGAAGGTCTTGTCGGTCTCGTCCGCCTTCACCAGCGACCGGGAAAAGCCGGTGCCGACCGGATCGATGAACACCAGATCGGTGAAGTCGAGCCAGGTGCCGGGGTTGTCCTTCAGCACCGCGGGATCCGAGGCGCTATCGGCCTGGGCGCCGAAATTGATGCGCCGGGGGCCGATCGCCCCGAGGTTCAGATAGACCGACGCCGCGCCCGGTCCACCATTGAAGGCGAAGGTCACTGGACGGTTCGGGTCGCGGGGCCCGTCGAGGATGTAGGCGGTGAAGACGATCTCCGCGGTCTTTTTGCCCTCGGCGTCGCGCACGGGCAGGGAGCCCACCGTGGCGGTGTAGCTCAGGGTCTTGCCGTTCACATGGACCGTCTGATGGATCGAGGCGTCGGCCGGAAACGGCGGCGGGCCGGGCTTGTCGACCTTGTCGGCGGACGCCGCGGCGGCGTCGCCCTTGGCCGGCGCGTCGGCGGCGATCGAGGGGGCCGCCTGGGTGGCGATGATGGCGGCGATGGCCACTGCGGCCGTCGTGGCGATGGGGGAGCGTCGCATCCTGGTCCTTTGCAATAGCGCCGGGGTTACGGCGCGGGCGCGATCATATCGCGTCAATCGCCCGCGGCCACCGCGATCATCTTCGTCAGCACCTCGGCGCTGACCTGGCGCAGCACCGCGTCGGGATTCTGATAGATCGCGCTGTTCGAGCCGTGCTCGAAGCACTCCACCGAGGCGATCCAGCAGCGCCCGCCGGTGGCCTCGGCGATCATTGGCTGGGTCTGGTTGAGCACATAGGCCGACACCTGCTCGCAGCTCGTTCCAGGCACAATCCGCACGTCGGCCAGCCCGAGATCGCGCAGCCGCAGGAATTCGTCCCGCGCCGGGTCGTCGTCCGCCACCAGCAGCTTGTGGTCGAAGGTCTCATGAAGCCACTCGCGGATCGCGCCGAAGCCACCCTTGCCAAAATCCACGACCCAGCCGCGATGGTCCAGCTGCTCGGCGGCGAAGGTGAATTTGAAGCCCAGGGAATAGCCGTGCAGCAGGGCGCAATGGCTGTCCGCCGGCCACTGCCGCAGCGCGCACGAAAGGCCGCGCTCGGCGCCGTAGGTCTTGGTCGAGACGTAGGCCATCGGAAACTCCTCGGCCGGGACCCTTACGTCACAAACTGGGCGCTTTTCGGGGCGAAGCCGACCGGAACCGGACGATCACCGCGAAGAGTCGGCGAGACGCCGACGCTACGAGACCTTGCGGCTTTTCCCGTAGCGCCGGGGTCCGGCGCTCAGCCCCGAATTTTGGCCAGCCTCACGTCAATGATGGAATCGGCCTGGGTCATGATGTTGCGGACCACCTCGGCGCAGGTGGGGATGTCATGGATCAGGGCCTGGCTCTGGCCGGTGGTCCAGATGCCGCCGTCGAGATCGCCGTCGCGCAGCACGTTCTCGCGGCCGCGCACGCCGGCCATCAGTTCGCGCACCTCGGCGAACGATTTGGTCACGTCGCGCTGAATCTCCGCGACCTGCTCGGAGACGGCGTTGCGGGCCACCCGGGCGGTGTTGCGCAGCGAGCGGCCGACCAGGATGGTGTCGCGCTCGGTGTTGGCGACGATCGCCTTCTTTACGTTCTCATGGATCTTGGCTTCCTTCGTGGCCAGGAAGCGGGTGCCCATGTTGACCGCGTCGGCGCCCAGAGCCAGGGCCGCCACGAGGCTGCGGCCGTCGGCCATGCCGCCCGAGGCGATCACCGGCACGTCAACCGCGTCGACGGTCGCGGGCAGCAGCACCACCAGGCCGATGTCGTCCTCGCCGGGGTGGCCGGCGCATTCGAAGCCGTCGATGCTGATCACGTCGCAACCATGCTTCACCGCCGACACCGAGTGGCGGACCGAGGTGCACTTGTGGATCACCTTGACGCCGAATTCCTTGAACCGGGGCAGGTGGTCGGTGGGCGCGCGGCCGGCCGTTTCGACGATCTTGATGCCCGAGGCGATGATCGCCTCGCGATATTCGTCATAGGGAATGGGGTTGATCGACGGCAGCAGCGTCAGGTTCACGCCGAACGGCTTGTTGGTCAGTTTCTGGGTCTTCTCGATCTCGTCGAGCAGCTCCTTGCCGGAAGCGAACATGTGGGCGGTGAGAAAGCCCAGGGCGCCGGCGTTGGCCACCGCGGCCACCAGATCGGCGTAACCGACCCCGGTCATGCCGCCCATGACGATCGGCGTCTCGATGCCGAACATTTCGGTGATGCGAGTCTTCATGTTTCCAGGCCCTTCATTGGCGTTTTCTTGGTCGATGCAGATAAGGCAGGCGCGGCGCGCCGTCGAGAGACTCTGTCAGGGGCGACGTTGGGGAAGTCCGGCGATAATTGCGCCGAATGATCGAGCCGCGGGGCGGGCCGGTCCTCGCGGCGCGCCTCCGGGACGGCGAATATTGGATCGTTCTATCTCGCCGAAAAAAACAATCAATTTTTCCGATGACGGAGCGGCGGATAAAGACCCCTCCACACCCAAGCCAAACCGGAGATCCCCATGTCGCTTATCAACACCCAGATCAAGCCGTTCAAGGCCGAGGCCTATAAGGACGGCAAGTTCATCACCGTTTCCGACGCCCACATGAGGGGCCAGTGGTCGGTGGTGTTGTTCTATCCCGCCGACTTCACCTTCGTCTGCCCGACCGAGTTGGAAGACCTCGCCGATCATTACAAGACGTTCCAGGCCCTCGGCGTGGAGATCTACAGCGTCTCTACCGATACCCACTTCGCCCACAAGGCCTGGCATGACACCTCCGAGGCGGTCGGCAAGATCCGCTACACCATGGTTGGCGACCCCACGGGAACGATCTGCCGCAATTTCGAGGTGATGATCGAGGAGGCCGGCCTCGCCGATCGCGGAACGTTCGTCATCGACCCCGAAGGGCGGATCCAGATCATCGAGATCACCGCCGGCGGCGTCGGACGCGACGCGCTGGAACTGCTGCGCAAGGTCAAGGCGGCGCAACACGTCGCCGCCCATCCTGGGGAAGTCTGCCCGGCGAAGTGGAAGGAAGGCGAAAAGACCCTCGCGCCGTCCCTGGATCTCGTCGGCAAGATCTAGCCCGCCCTCAGCATCCCCGGGGGCCCGCGCCTCCGGGGACGTTCGCCCCGAAAGACCCGATCTTCAGGAACTCGCCATGCTGGACGCCACCCTCAAAGCCCAGGTCAAGGGCTACCTCGAAAGACTGCAAACGCCGATCGAGCTGGTCGCCTCGCTCGACGACAGCGCTGCGTCCGGCGAGATCAAGGCCCTATTGGAAGACATCGCGGCCCAGTCCGACAAGGTCGGCCTGTTCCTCGACGGCCAGGACGCGCGGCGTCCATCCTTCGCCATCAACCGGGCCGACGCCGACACCGGCGTCCGGTTCGCCGGCGTGCCGATGGGCCACGAGTTCACCTCCCTGGTGCTGGCTTTGCTGCAGGTCGGCGGCCACCCGCCACGCGTCGAGCAGGACCGTATCGACCAGGTCCTGGCCCTGGACGGCGATTTCGTCTTCGAAACCTACTATTCGCTGTCCTGCCAAAACTGCCCGGACGTGGTTCAGGCGCTCAACCTGATGAGCGCGCTCAACCCCCGCATCCGCCACACCGCCATTGACGGGGCCCTGTTCCAGTCAGAGCTTGAGGCGCGCGGCGTGATGGCTGTGCCGACGGTTATGCTGAACGGTCAAACCTTCGCCCAGGGCCGGCTGGACCTCGACCAGGTCCTCGCCCGGCTCGACACCGGCGCCGCGGCTCGTGCGGCCGAGGCCGTCGCCGCCAAAGCCCCCTTCGACGTGCTCGTGATCGGCGGCGGTCCGGCGGGGGCGGCGGCGGCGGTCTACGCCGCCCGCAAAGGCGTTCGCGCCGGCGTCGCGGCCGAACGTTTCGGCGGCCAGGTGCTCGACACCCTGTCGATCGAGAACTTCATCTCGGTACCGCAAACCGAGGGTCCGCGCATGGTCGCGGCCTTGGATCAACAGGTGAAATCCTATGACGTCGAGGTGATGGCGCCGCAGCGCGCCACCCGGTTGATCCCGGCGTCGACGCCCGGCGGATTGATCGAGGTGGAACTCGACGGCGGTGCGAGGCTGGCTTCGCGCTCGGTGATCCTGGCCACCGGCGCCCGCTGGCGGCAGATGAACGTGCCGGGCGAGGACGCCTATCGCAACAAGGGCGTGGCCTACTGCCCGCACTGCGACGGACCGTTGTTCAAGGGCAAGCGGGTGGCTGTGATCGGTGGCGGCAACAGCGGCGTCGAGGCGGCCATCGATCTGGCCGGACTGGTCGCCCACGTCACCCTGCTCGAGTTCGACGGCCGGTTGCGGGCCGACGCCGTGCTTCAGCGCAAGCTGGCCTCCCTGGCCAATGTCACCGTACTGACGTCCGCGGAAACGACCGAGGTCCACGGCGACGGCGGCAGGGTGACCGGCCTTTCCTGGCGTGACCGCGTCGGCGGCCGGATGTCGCGCCTGGATCTGGAGGGCGTGTTCGTCCAGATCGGCCTGGTTCCCAACACCGAGTGGCTGAGGGGCGCCGTGGCGCTCAGCCCGCGCGGCGAAATCGAGGTCGACGCGCGCGCTCAGACGTCGCTGCCTGGGGTGTTCGCCGCCGGAGACGCCACCACCACGCCCTACAAACAGATCATCATCGCCATGGGCGACGGCGCCAAGTCGGCGCTGTCGGCCTTTGACCATTTGATCCGACTGGCGCCGGCCGCACCGGAAACCCTGGCCGCCTGAGGCGAGGGTCATCGATCCGGCCCGCCGCCGGCGTCGGCGTCGGCGTCAGAACTTGTACTTGAGTCCGATCACGATCGAGTACAGCGAATTGGCGTCGATACTGGGCGTGGCGGCGTTGGCGGCGTTCACGGTGGTGTAGCTGTAGCGGTAGGCGGCGCAGACCGGGCTGCCCGATCCGGACGCCTTGCCGGTGGCGTCGGCGCATTGGACGTTGACGATCGGCACCCCGGCGCGGCTGTTGCCGTATTCCTTCACGACCCCCCAGTTGTGATCGATCAGGTTGCCGATGTTGGCGATATCCAGGGTGGCGATCAGCTTGTGGCCACGGATCGGTGTCGGAATGTCCTGCTCGAACTGCAGGTCGAAACGGGTCACGTCGGGATTGTGCCCGACACCGCGCGGGACGATGCCGCCCTGGGGAATGTTGAAGAACTTGACCAGCTGAGTGAAGCTGGTGAGCGACTTCTGGCTGTCGAAGAACACTGTCGCGCCCTTGCCGTCGGTGAACTGCAGG
>CAIQDO010000353.1 GCA_903870555.1 uncultured Caulobacteraceae bacterium | reverse complement strand
TGGCGATGCCAGAAACAGCCGTGAACGAAGATGACCTTCCGGCGCGAGGCGAATACCAGATCGGGCTTGCCGGGCAGTTTCGCGCCGTGCAGGCGGTAGCGAAAACCCATGCCGTGGACCAGGGCGCGGACCCGCATCTCGACAGCGCTACCCTTGCCCTTGACGCGGGACATGCGTTCGCTGCGCTGGGAGGAGGTCAGCGAATCCATGGATCGGTCTATGGAAGCCGCGATAAGCGGGAGCAATGCCTCATTTTGTCGGAAGCCACAGAAGGCACACGGGCAGGCCGATGACTGGGGGGAGTAAATTGCGTTGCACGGACGGCCGATCGACGACGTGCAATCAAACCTTTCTCGCGCACCCTTGCACCGCTTGGTGTATGCATTGGCTATTCACAGGGAAATTTTTCGATGGGCTTTTATGCCGAGTTGAGAGACGCGCGTCAGGATAATGACGCGCTCCAGCGCTGCATTGAGTCGGTCGTGGATCAGTTGGGCAACGCGGCCGATCCCACGAAACCGGGGATGCTTCTCGGGAAGATTCAGTCCGGCAAAACGCGGGCGTTCCTTGGCGTCATCGCTCGCGCTTTCGACCGCGATTTCGACATCGCGATTGTGCTGACCAAGGGGACGAAGACCCTGGCAAGCCAGACCGTCAAACGGATCGGCCGCGACTTCAAGCGGTTCATCGATGACGATCTGATCGTCCTGTTCGACATCATGTCGGAGCCAGAGGCGCTGACCAAGTCCGAGTTGCGCCGCAAGATCGTGATTGTCGCCAAGAAGCAGGTCCACAACCTCGCTCGGATTCAAGCACTCTTTGACGAGAAGTACCCTGAACTCAGGAGCAAGCGGGTCCTGCTCGTTGACGACGAGGCGGACATGGCGAGCGTCAGATTTTCAAAGAAGAAGGGTGAGGATGATTTCGACCAGGGCGCCATCGCCAACCAGATGGATCACCTGCGGCAGTCACTCTCCGGGATCGCGTTCCTGCAGGTGACAGCGACGCCATACGCGCTGTATCTCCAGCCGGACAGCTATGAGCAGTCGAGTCAGGCAAAAGAAATCTTCTTCCCCAAGCGGCCCGCGTTCACCGTGCTACTACCGATCCATGACGCCTACGTTGGGGGCGAGGCCTACTTTGGGGGATGGAGCGCGGACGATCCGCGATATTACCTGTACGTGGAAGTCGATGAACGTGAGCACGACGCCCTCCGATCCAGCGATGGCCGCGCGATCCGGGGAGATAGGATCTGGAGCAGCGAGAACATCAAAATACTTCGCCGCAGCCTGATCAGCTTCCTTCTCGCGGTTACGATCCGGCGAAGGCAACAGATCGTTCTGGAGCTGCGTCCTCAGAAATACGCGATGATCATTCACAACGACACCCAACGCGCGGCGCACACTTGGCAGTGGGAAACCGTGAATCGGATCACGGCAGCCTTCGAGGAGGCCGTTGAGAATCGGGACCCAAGGCTACGTCATGTATTTGACGAGGCGCTGGCAGACCTATCGCGATCTGTCCGGGCGAACGTCGGTCATTTACCCGATCCAGACGAGTGTTTCGAAGATGTTTGCACATTGATATCGGACGGAGAGCTGAACGTCCAACGGGTAAATTCGGACGTTCAGCTTGAGCCATTGCTGGATCAAGAGACTGCCGAGTTACGACTACGAACGAAAGCGAACGTGTTCATCGGCGGGAGCATTCTTGACCGGGGTATTACGGTGCCAAACCTCATCGCCTTCTATTACGGCCGCAATCCCCGTCGAATGCAAGCCGACACGGTTCTCCAACACTCGCGTATGTACGGCGCCCGAGGGGCCGATGATTTGGCGGTCACCCGCCTTTATACATCTCGTGGCGTATACACGCGGCTTTCGCAGATCTACGCGCTTGAAACCGCGCTGCGAGAAGCGTTCGAGAGTGGCGCCCATGATGGCGGCGTGGTTTTCCTTCAAAGCGACGCCAGCCAAGGCATCGTGCCCTGCGCACCAAGCAAGGTGAGCCTGAGCAATGTCGTCGCGGTTCGGAGGAACGAAATCCTGCTTCCGACGGGATTCGACACGATCTCGGCCAGCAGGCTTGCGAGGCCGGTTTCGAGAGTAGACGCTTTGGTGCCGGACGCGGCGAAGGGAACTCAAACTTTCGTTGGGATCAGCGTCGACGATGCGATTGCAATCGTCGAGGAGATCGAACCCACGCTAGACCTTGGCGATGACAATGGGTTCGAATGGGAGGCCCTCAAGGGATTACTTCGATACTACGCCAAGAACGACGGTGGTCGAGTCCTGGTCTTGGCGGAGGATGGCCGCCGCCTCGACCGCGCAAGGTCCGGTGATCGATCCGGCCTGTCGATCCTCGGCACCACGGAACTGCGGGATCTGGTGCGCGAGCCTACACGCCGGGCGCCAGCCCTGATCCTGCTGAAGCAGGTCGGCGGCCCTGAGTTGGGTTGGAAGGCAGGCCCATTCTGGTGGCCGATGTTGGCAAGTCCGCCTCAGGCCACATCATGCGTGTTTGCGACCAAGGTCGCCACTTAGGCCACCGAATTGAAGGCCAAGCGACTATATTACTGTCGCGCCGCGGCCCTTTCTGGTGCCGAAGTGATATGAAGATAAAAAAATACTGACAAATTCGCCGAAATTTTTGCATATTCAAAACAGTTAATTTCAGATTGGCTGCCAATACGACAGATGTATGCTAAGCGAGCGGCACATTGATCTGCGAAGAGGCTATTTTACACTCATAAAAAACCGTTTTTGTTTGTGAGAATTCATATATCGAAAGCGTAGGGGGCTGCTGGCGTAACTGCTCACGGGGGTGGCTCCGGGGGGGGTGTGCGCGCGGATCCGGGATATGAGTCTAAGGTATGGATAAGTCACCCGCCCCGATTTGGCCTGAGTGAGGCTGAGAAAGACGCCCTGCTGCTGGAGCAGGCGGAGATGATCCAGCGCCTGGCGGATCGGATCGCCGAGCTGGAGGCGATCTTGGGCAAGCCGCGGAAGACCTCCTCCAACTCCCATTTGCCGCCGTCGAAGGACGGTCCCGGCCGGGCCAAGCGTCCCAAGAGGCCGGCGAAGAAACGACCGCCGAGAGCGGGCCGGTTTCGCCCTCTGACCGAGACGCCCGACAAGACCGAACGCCGGATGGCCAGCGCCTGCGGCCATTGCGGGGCGGACGTGTCGGGCGCCGCGCAACGCTGTCGCCACCGCTACGACCACATCGACCTGCCGCCGATCCGGCCCGTGGTGACGCGGGTGGAGATCTTCGGCGGGCGGTGCGGCGGCTGTGGCCACCGCTATCGGGCCGAGGCGCCGGCCGGCATGCCGCCGGGCACGCCGTTCGGCCCGGGCATCCGGTCGCTGCTGATGTATCTGCACC
>CAIQDO010000352.1 GCA_903870555.1 uncultured Caulobacteraceae bacterium | reverse complement strand
TCGTTTAGCAAGGGTGGAAGGGGAGCGGTTGCCGACCCTCTGGCCCGCTATTCGTCGCCTTGTGCTGCGGGTGGCGGGCCTTGGTCGTTTCGCCGCTGGCGGTCGCCAGCCCGCCCCGCAACGACCTGGACGGTTCCGTGCAGGCCAATGATCGCGCCATCCGTGTCGCGAGTGGCCTCGCCACGGGCATCCAGCCAGCCGGTGACGCCGTCTGGCCTGACGTACCGCAGTCTGGTCTGGTAGGCGGCTCCGGTGTTCAGCGCGTGATCCACCGCCTCACGCAGCCGCGCCCAGCTTTCGGGAGTGTAGATTTGAACCTGGTCGCTGAAGGCCGGGGCCCCGGCCGCCGGGTCCAGACCCATGATCCTATAGAGTTCCTTAGACCACACGACCACATCCTTCGCCCGGGTCCAGGTCCAACTTCCGATTTGGCCCAGCCTTTGGGCCTCCTCCAGCGCGGTGGCGCTGGCGCGGATGATCCGGTTGGCCCGTTGGCGCTCCGCGACCTCCGCGCGCAAGGTCGCTTCGGTTTCCCTACGACTGTGAGTGTCGATCGAATGTGTCGTGAATCCGATGACCTCGCCGTTTCTGACATCCGGCGTTTGGATCGTCAGGGCATTGACCTGGGACCCGTCCGCCCGGATCAGCGCCGTTTCGAAGTGCTGGGACTCGCCTGAAAGGACACCATCAAGAAACGGCCGAATCGCCGCCATGCCCCTCATATCAAGGAAGTCGGACATGGGCCGGCCGATGACTCCGTCTTTTGTGCTGTCGAACCACTCGACAAAGGCGGTGTTGCCGAAGAGGCAGACGAGGTCCCGATCCCAATAGGCGATCACGGCCGGCGCCGCGTTGACGACGGTTTCCAGAATTCTCGCCCGTTCGGCCGACGTCGAGTCTTGGCCGGCCTGGTGGCCGTTCCGTGGACCTTTGCCAGAGAGCCTTTTTTCAGGGTCCGCCACTGTCTAAACCTCGATTTCACGATGTCTGTAAAATAGTCACGATCGCCGGTTGGCGACAGTCCCGATGGTTTGATCGATAGCAAGCGGCCACGTGAGAAACAGCCAGCGATCATGGATGAGGCGACAGCCTGTCGCGGAGCGGGGTGGGCTGATCGTCGCCCAGACCGGATCCAAATCCGGATTTGCCCGCTGAGGTGCCGGTGGGCATCCCGGAGCGATATCGGCGATCGGCTTCCTGGGCGGCGGCGGCCTTGTCGAAGCCTGCGCGTTTGGCCGGAGAAATTGGATCGAACGTGGGGGCCGATCCGGCGGCGCTGCCGAATCTTTCGTTGCACCGGGCCCGCTCGGCGGCGCTCAGGCTTACCGCCTCGGCGTTGGCGCAGCCTACCAGCGTTCCCCTCAGCCCGGATCCGCCGCTCGGCATGGCGCCGTACGGATAAGGCGTAAGGCCTGTCAAACGCGATCCACCCAGGTTCGGTTCGCCTGCCGCTGATGCAGCTGGCGACACGCTGGAGGATCGCGGCGGCGAAGGCGCGGGCGCGAAGGGCAATGTCGCCACCGTGGCGGGAGCGTCCTTCTCCGGCTTATGAATGTTCAGATGTATCGGCGAGGTGGGAGCTGGCGGCGAGGGCGGCGACGGCTCTTTCGGCGGCGACGGGGGGGCTACCGGAGCCGGCGCCGGCGCCGGGACAGGTTTGGGTGAGGCGGGTTGAGGCGGCGTTGGCGCAGACGATGGCGTCAGCACGGGAGCGGCGGGGATCGGCAACGGTTTCGGCGGCAGGATCGGCGGCTGCGGCGGCGTGGGCTTTGGCGTCGCCGGAACCTGACGGGGCGGGATCGGCGCCGGCGCGGCGGGGATTGGCGTTGGAATCGGAGCCGGGGGAGGCAGCTTCGGCTGGGGTTCCGGCGGGGTTTGCTTCTCTTGTTTTGGCCGCGACATGGGGGGGATGATGATCGGCGGAGGCGGAGGCTCTGGCAGGGTGACAATCTGGACGTCCAGTGGCGGGGCCACCGATTCGGGGGACTGGAACACAGGCTCGGGTTGGGAGAGAATCAGGATGAGCAAGGCGAGGTGGAACCCCGCCGACAGCCCGAGGGCGAGGGCGTTTCGGCTGGATTTGCGAGGTCTCTTCAAGGGGATGTCGCTCCAGCCGCCGTGGCCTCTCCCTATACGCTAACTTGAGGGCTCTGGCGCATGCCTACCAACCTTGCTGATGCGCCTCAGGCCCTTGACGCCCGGGACCTGGACGACTAAACACCGCGCTCTTCGTCGAACCGGCTGTGCCCCGAATGTGTGTATGGGGCAGACGCGGTTCGCAGGACGACCCTGATCGGTCGGTGTGAAAGCCGACTTTCATCAGTTAGGCGCCCCCGCGGTGAACCGCGAGGGCTATTCGTTTTTGCGGGCTTACGCGTTCGTCGGATCTTCGGATCCGCCGAGTTGGTCTTTGACATGGTCTGGCGCACGCGGGCTCTTAGCCTGAAGGGAAATACGAGCGATATGGATCGTCAGAACATCCGCATCCGGCTCAAGGCCTTCGATCACCGGGTGCTGGATCATTCCACCCGCGAGATCGTGAACACGGCCAAGCGCACGGGCGCCACTGTCAGGGGGCCGATACCCCTGCCCACGCTCATAGAGCGTTTCACCGTCAACCGTTCGCCGCACATCGATAAGAAGTCGCGCGAACAGTTTGAAATCCGCACGCACAAGCGCGTGCTCGACATCGTCGATCCCACCCCGCAGACCGTGGACGCGCTCATGAAGCTCGACCTGTCCGCCGGCGTGGACGTCGAAATCAAGCTTTAAGGGGACCGCCAATGCGTACCGGCGTAATCGCCAAGAAGCTGGGCATGACGCGTCTTTTCGACGACGCGGGGACCCATGTGCCCGTCACCGTGCTCAGCCTCGAAGGCTGCCAGGTCACCGCGCAGCGCACCAAGGAGCGGGATGGCTACGTCGCCCTCCAGCTGGGCGCTGGCGCTAAGAAGGCCAAGAACACCACCAAGGCCGAGCGTGGCCACTTCGCCAAAGGACTGGTCGAGCCCAAGCACTACGTCGCCGAATTCCGGGTGTCCGAGGACAACCTGATCGAAGTCGGCGCCGAGTTCACCGCCGATCACTTCCTCGCCGGCCAGAAGGTCGATGTTGCGGGCGTGACGGTCGGTAAAGGCTTCGCCGGCGCCATGAAGCGCTGGAACTTCGGCGGCATGCGCGCCACCCACGGCGTGTCGGTGTCCCACCGGGCGCACGGCTCCACGGGCCAGCGACAGGACCCCGGCAAGGTATTCAAGGGCAAGAAGATGGCCGGGCACATGGGCCAGGATCAGGTGACTACCCTGAACCTGACTGTGTTCCGCGTCGACGTCGAACGCGGCCTGATCCTGATCAAGGGCGCGGTTCCAGGAACTGAAGGCGCCTTCGTGAAGATCCGCGACGCCATCAAGGTCGCCGCTCCCGCCGATGCGCCCAAACCGGGCGCCATCAAGTCTCAGGCCTCCGCCGTAGCCGACGTTCCGGCCGATGTCGCGGCGCCCGAAGTCTCCAACGGGGATGAAGCGCAATGAAATTCGATGTGATCACCCTGGACGGCGCCTCTGGCGAAGCCCTGGAACTTCGTGACGATATTTTTGGTATCGACGAAATTCGCGGCGACATCCTGCAGCGTTGCGTCACTTGGCAGCTCGCCAAGCGCCGCGCCGGCACCCACAAGATCCAGGTCCGTAACGAGGTCTCTCGCACGGGCAAGAAGATGTACAAGCAAAAGGGCACCGGCGGCGCACGGCACGGTTCGCGTCGCGCCGCGCAGTTCGTCGGCGGCGCCAAGGCTCACGGACCGGTGGTCCGCAGCCACGCCTTCGACCTTCCCAAGAAGGTCCGGGCCCTGGCCCTTCGTCACGCCCTCTCCGCCAAGGCCAAGGCCGGCGCGTTGATGATCCTCGAAGACGCTTCCCTGGCCGATAACAAGACCGCAGGCCTGCGGGGGCGTTTCCAGACCCTCGGCGTCAAGAACGCCTTGGTCATCGCCGGCCCCGCGGTCGACGCCAACTTCAAGCTGGCGGCCCGCAACATCCCCAACGTCGATGTCCTTCCGGACGCCGGCCTGAATGTCTACGACGTCCTGCGTCGCGAGACCCTGATCCTGACCCGGGCCGCCGTTCAGGCGATCGAAGCCCGCTTCGAAGTGAAGGAAGCCGCGTAATGGCCCTGACACCGCGTCACTACGACGTCATCGTCGCGCCGTTGATCACCGAAAAGGCCACCCTGCTGTCCGAGCAGAACAAGGTGGTCTTCCAGGTGGCGATGGATTCGACCAAGGACGAAATCGCCGCCGCCATTGAAGAGTTGTTCAAGGTCAAGGTCACCAAGGTGAACACCCTGATCCAGAAGGGTAAGACCAAGCGCTTCCGCGGGCGGCCCGGTCGCCGCTCCGACCTGAAGAAGGCAATCGTCACCCTCCAAGAGGGCCAATCCATTGATATTACGACGGGGCTCTAGACCATGGCTCTGAAGCACTTCAATCCGACGTCTCCGTCGCGACGCAGCCTGGTGCTGGTCGACCGTTCGGAACTCCACAAGGGCCGCCCGGAAAAGAGCCTCGTCGAGGGTCTGACCAAGTCCGGCGGCCGGGGCGGCGGCGGTCGCATCGCCGTGCGTTTCCGCGGCGGCGGCGCCAAGCGCCTCTACCGTATCGTCGACTTCAAGCGTCGCAAGTGGAACATCGCGGCCACCGTGGAACGGATCGAATATGACCCGAACCGCACCGCGTTCATCGCCCTGATCAAGTATGCCGATGGTGAACTGGCCTACATCCTGGCCCCGCAGCGGCTGAAGACGGGTGACGAAATCATCGCCGCCGAGAAGGTCGACGTGAAGCCTGGCAACGCCTCGCCACTTCGCGGCATGCCGATTGGCACGATCATCCACAACATCGAACTGAAGCCCCTGAAGGGTGGCCAAATCGCCCGCTCAGCCGGCGCCTACGCCCAGCTGGTCGGTCGTGACGCGGGCTATGCCCAGATCCGCCTGAACTCCGGCGAACTGCGCATGGTTCAGGACACCTGCATGGCGACGGTCGGCGCCGTCTCGAACCAGGACCACATGAACGAGGTTCTGGGAAAGGCCGGTCGTGTCCGTCACAAGGGCCGTCGCCCGCACGTTCGCGGCGTCGCCATGAACCCGGTCGATCACCCGCACGGCGGCGGCGAAGGCAAGACCTCCGGCGGACGTCACCCCGTCACGCCTTGGGGTAAGCCCACCAAGGGGCGCAAGACCCGCACCAACAAGAGCACGGATCGTCTGATCATCCGCACTCGCCACGTGAAGAAGGCTCGCTAATCCATGACCCGCTCGGTTTGGAAAGGCCCGTTCGTCGACGGTTATCTGCTCAAGAAGGCAGACACCGCGCAGAATTCGGGCCGCAAGGACGTCATCAAGACCTGGTCGCGTCGCTCGACGATCATGCCGCAATTCGTTGGCCTGACCTTCGGCGTGCACAATGGCCAGAAGCATGTGCCGGTTCTCATCGGCGAGGATATGGTGGGCATGAAGCTCGGCGAATTCGCGCCCACCCGCTACTTCCCCGGCCACGCCGCCGACAAGAAGGCCAAGAGAAAGTAGCATGAGCAAGCAAGCCAAAGCACGGCGCCTGGCGCCGACCGAGGCGATGTCGAAGGTGCGCACCCTGCGCACCAGCGCTCGCAAACTCAATCTCGTCGCCCAGTCTATCCGCGGCCTCAAGGTCCAGCGGGCGTTGAACGAACTGGAATTCAGCCCCAAGCGCATCGCCCTCGATGTGCGCAAGGCGCTCTATTCGGCGATCTCGAACGCCGAGAACAACCACAGCCTCGATATCGACAATCTCATCGTGGCCGAGGCCTTCGTTGGCAAGAACCTCGTGATGAAGCGGTTTTCCGCGCGCGCTCGCGGCCGTTCCTCGAGGATTGAAAAGCCGTTTTCCGAGATCACGATCGTGGTCCGCGAGCTGGGTGAGGCCGTCTGATGGGTCAAAAAGTCAATCCAGTCGGTCTGCGCCTGGGCATCAATCGCACCTGGGACAGCCGATGGTTCGCGAGTGGGGAAGAATATTCCCGGCTGCTGCACGCCGACATCCGCGTTCGTAAGGAACTCAAGAAGCGCCTCAATCAGGCCGGTGTTTCGCGTATCATCATCGAGCGTCCGCACAAGAAGTGCCGGGTGACGATCTATGCGGCGCGCCCCGGTGTGATCATCGGCAAGAAGGGCGCGGATATCGAGAAGCTGCGCAGCGACCTGTCAGCGATGACCGAAGGCGACGTGCACCTCAACATCATCGAGGTCCGCAAGCCAGAGACCGACGCCCAGTTGGTGGCTGAGAATATCGCCCAGCAGCTTGAGCGCCGCATCGCCTTCCGTCGCGCGATGAAGCGGTCGATGCAGTCCGCGATGCGTCTTGGCGCCAAGGGCGTGCGGGTCGAGGTCGCCGGTCGTCTCGGCGGCGCGGAAATCGCCCGGGCGGAATCATATCATGAAGGTCGCGTGCCGCGGCACACTCTGCGGGCCGACATCGACTACGGATTCGCGGAAGCGAAAACCACCTACGGCATCATCGGTGTCAAGACGTGGATCTTCAAGGGCGAGGTGCTCGAGCACGATCCCATGGCGCTCGATAAGCGCCTGGCCAGTGAATCGGGTCCGGCCGGCGAAGGCGGGGGCCGCGAGGGTCGGGGCGATCGCCCGGACCGTGGACCGCGCCGCGATCGTCGTGACGGTCAGGCCGCTTAGGAGACAGGACCATGCTTTCACCTAAGAAAACCAAGTACCGCAAGCAGTTCAAGGGCCGTATCCACGGTGTGGCCAAGGGCGGTTTCGCGCTGAATTTCGGTTCCCACGGCCTCAAGTCTGTGCAGCCCGAGCGCATCACGGCCCGTCAGATCGAGGCGGCCCGTCGTGCGATCACCCGGCAGATGAAGCGTCAGGGGCGAGTTTGGATTCGCATTTTCCCGGACGTCCCGGTCAGCGACAAGCCCGCCGAAGTCCGCATGGGCAAGGGCAAGGGCGCCGTTGAATACTGGGCGGCGCGCGTCGCCCCTGGGCGGATCATGTTTGAAGTCGACGGCGTGTCCGACGAAGTCGCTCGGGAAGCGTTGCGCCTCGGCGCCGCCAAGCTGCCCGTGAAGACCCGTATCGTCACCCGTCTCGCCGCCGCCGCGGAGGCCGTGCAATGAAAATCGAAGATGTCCGTCGTTTTAGCCCGGATGAGCTTAGCGATCAGCTTCTGTCGCTGAAGAAGGAGCAGTTCAACCTGCGCTTTCAGGCCGCCACCGGCCAACTCGAGAAGACCCATCGCGTTGAGGAAGTTCGGCGCGACATAGCGCGCATAAAGACCGTGCTTCGCGTCAAGGCCTCCACCGCCCCCTTGTCTGAACGGGCCTGAGGAAAGTCATAAGTCATGCCCAAGCGAATTCTTGAGGGTCTGGTCGTATCCGATAAGGGCGACAAGACCGTGGTGGTGAAGGTCGAACGGACCTTCCTGCACCCGTTGTTGAAGAAGACCGTGCGTCGTTCGAAGCGTTACCACGCCCATGACGAAGCCAACGTCTATAAGACCGGCGACCATGCCCGCATTATCGAATGCGCGCCGAAGTCGAAAACCAAAACCTGGGAAGTGCTGCCTAAGGGCGACGCCCAGGCCAGCGTCTAATTGAAAGGATCGAACCATGATCCAGATGCAGACCAATCTAGAGGTCGCTGACAATTCGGGCGCGCGCCGCGTTATGTGCATCAAGGTGCTCGGCGGCGCCGGCCGCCGGTACGCTGGTGTGGGTGACAAGATCGTGGTTGCCGTTAAGGAAGCGATTCCGCGCGGCCGGGTGAAGAAGGGCGACGTGCTTCAGGCGATCGTCGTTCGCACCGCCGCCAACATCAAGCGCAAGGACGGATCTGTTATCCGCTTCGACAAGAGCGCCGCGGTCATCGTCAACAAGCAATCCGAGCCGATCGGCACGCGCATCTTTGGCCCGGTCCCCCGGGAACTGCGCGCCAAGGGGCACATGAAGATCATTTCGCTCGCGCCGGAGGTGTTGTGATGGCGGCCAAAATCAAAAAGGGCGACCGCGTCATTCTGCTGACCGGTAAGGACAAGGGTCGGACGGGCCAGGTGACGAAGGTGTTGCCGAAGGACGGACGTCTGTTCGTTTCCGGTCTGAACCTGGTTCAACGACATACCAAGGCGACCCAGGCCGACCCGAACGGCGGCATCAAGTCCAAGGAAGCCAGTGTGCACGTTTCAAACGTCGCCATCGTGGATTCCAACGGCAAGCCGACCCGCGTCGGTTTCCGGGTCGATGGGGACAAGAAAGTACGGGTGGCCAAGACCACCGGTGAGGTGATCAATGGCTGATTCCGCTTATGAACCGCGGCTGAAGTCCGACTATCGTCTGCGCATCCGCAAGGCGATGAAGGACCAGTTCGCCTACACCAACGAAATGCAGATCCCCAAGCTCGACAAGATCGTCGTCAACATGGGTATCGGCGAGGCGGTGTCCGACTCGAAGAAGACCCAGTCGGCGATGAAGGATCTCGCGGCCATCACCGGCCAGAAGCCCCTGCCGACGAAGGCCCGAACCTCCATCGCGGGTTTCAAGCTTCGCGAAGGCATGGTCATCGGCGCCAAGGTCACCCTGCGCGCCGACCGGATGTACGAGTTCCTCGATCGTCTGGTCACCATCGCCCTTCCCCGGGTGAAGGACTTCCGCGGGTTGAAGCCGACCAGCTTCGATGGGCGTGGCAACTATGCGATGGGCCTCAAGGAGCACCTGGTGTTCCCTGAGATCAACTATGACGAGATCGACCAGATCTGGGGCATGGACATCATCGTCTGCACCACTGCCAAGACCGACGAGGAAGCGCGCGCGCTCCTCAAAGAATTCCAATTCCCGTTCACCGCCTAGGCGACGGGTAGAGAGAACCGAACATGGCCAAGAAGAGCGCCGTCAACAGAAATGAAATGGTCCGCAAGCTGGTGAAACAGTTCGCGGCCAAGCGCAAAGCGCTGAAGGACACCGCGGAAAACGAAACGCTGTCCCTCGAAGAACGCTTCGAGGCGCGGTTGAAGCTTGCCGCCTTGCCGCGAAATTCAGCGCCGAACCGCATTCGCAATCGTTGCGAGGTGACGGGCCGTCCGCGCGCCTTCTATCGCAAGATGAAGATGAGCCGGATCGCCCTGCGCGAACTCGGCTCGGCCGGGCAGATTCCCGGTCTCGTGAAGTCGAGCTGGTGAGGAGGGGATAGTCATGGTCAACGACCCCATCGGCGATATGATCGCCCGGATCCGGAATGCGGCGATGCGCAAGCGTTCCAAGGTTCTCACCCCCGCCTCCCGCATGCGTGAGCGCGTCCTGGATGTCCTGCAGTCGGAGGGCTACATCCGCGGCTTCTCCGTGGTGCAGCAGCCCGGCGCCTTCCCGCAGTTCGAAGTCGAATTGAAATATTTCGACGGCGAGCCGGTGATCGCGGAAATCAGCCGCGTGTCCAAGCCGGGCCGCCGGGTCTATTCGTCGATCGCCGATCTCAAGCCGGTGAAGAACGGGCTCGGTATCTCGATCCTGTCCACGCCCAAGGGTGTCATGTCCGACACCGCCGCCCGCGACGCCAATGTCGGCGGCGAAGTTCTCCTTCAGGTGTACTGATATGTCTCGTATCGGAAAGAAGGCGATCCCGGTCCCGGCCGGCGTCACCGTCGCCATCGACGGCCAGGCCGTTTCGGTGAAGGGGCCCAAGGGCCAGCTGTCTTGGACCATCGTCGACGAGATCCAGGTCTTGCAGGCGGATGGCGAGCTGACCTTCACGCCGAGGGACGACTCGACCCGAGCGAAGGCAATGTGGGGCCTGTCGCGCACCCTCGTCTTCAACATGGTGTTCGGCGTCACCCAGGGCTACGAGCAAAGCCTCGAGCTGGTCGGCGTCGGTTATCGCGCTGCGATGAAGGGCGACGCCCTCGGCATGCAGTTGGGCTTCTCGCATGAAGTGAACATCCCGCCGCCAGCCGGCATCACCTTCGCCGTTGGCAAGCCGACGGAAGTCAAGGTGTCGGGCATCGACAAGCAACTCGTCGGCGAAACCGCGGCTCGGATCCGCAAGATCCGTCCCCCCGAGCCCTACAAGGGCAAGGGCGTCCGGTACGGAGGCGAAGTCGTTCGCCGCAAGGAAGGCAAGAAGAAGTAGGCCATGGCGCTCTCATCCCGTGACATCAGCAAGCAGCGCGCCCAGCGCGTCCGCCGTCGCCTCCGGGCAGTGTCCAAGGGGCGTCCGCGCCTCTCGGTCTTCCGCTCGTCGAAGAACATCTACGCCCAGATCATTGATGATCAGAACGGCGTGACTCTTGCCGCAGCTTCCTCGCTGGAAGCGGGCAAGGGCGCGAAGGGAACCGACAAGGACGCGGCCGCGAAGGTTGGCGCCCTTGTTGCTCAACGCGCCTTGGAAAAGGGTCTCAAGGACGTGGTCTTCGACCGCGGTGGTTACATTTTTCATGGGCGTATCAAGGCGCTCGCGGAAGCGGCCCGCGAAGCCGGTCTGAACTTCTAGGGAACACAGCATGGCTCGTGGAGAACAGCAGCGCGGCGGCGGCGGCGACCGGCGCGACCGGCGCGATCGGAACAAGCCCGAAGAGCGCGGCGACAACGAAATCGTCGAGAAATTGGTGCACATCAACCGCGTCGCGGCGACCGTGAAGGGGGGCCGTCGCTTCTCCTTCGCCGCTCTGATGGTCGTGGGTGATCAAAAGGGCCGCGTGGGCTTTGGACACGGCAAGGCCCGTGAGGTTCCCGAGGCGATCCGGAAGGCGACCGAGGAAGCCAAGAAGTCGATGATCCGGGTCCCGCTTCGCGAGTCCCGCACGCTTCACCACGACGGCCAGGGCCGTTGGGGCGCGGGCAAGATCATGATGCGCTCGGCCCCTCCGGGCACCGGCGTGATCGCGGGCGGTCCGATGCGGGCGATCCTTGAAACCCTGGGCGTACAGGACGTGGTCGCCAAGTCGGTCGGTTCGTCCAACCCCTACAACATGATCCGCGCCACGTTCGAAGCCCTGAAGGTCCAGGCTTCGCCCCGGCAGATCGCCGCCAAGCGTGGCAAGAAGGTCAGCGACATCGTCGAGCGGCGTACGGACGTCAGCGGCGAAGTCGTCGAAGCTTAAGGAACTCCTCGATGGCAAAGCTAACCGTTCGCCAGACCGCCAGCCCGATCCGGCGCAAGAGCGACCAGCGCGCCACCTTGGTGGGCCTGGGGCTTAATCGTATCGGCCGCACCGCGGTCCTCGACGACACGCCGTCCGTGCGTGGAATGATCGCCAAGGTCGCTCACATGGTCGAAGTCGTCGGCTGACCAATCCCTTCGATCCTCCTCTCGGCTTGCCGATAGGAGGATCATCTTTTCATCCATGCCGAGTCGGACCCGGTCCGGCGCAGAACTCTTAAGGAGAGGCGATCATGACCAAACTCAATGAGCTTTCCCCGTCCCCCGGGTCGACCAAGGGCCGCATGCGCGTCGGCCGTGGTCCCGGCTCTGGCAAGGGCAAGACCGCCGGGCGCGGCGTCAAGGGCCAGAAGGCCCGCAGCGGTGTGGCCATCGCCGGTTTCGAGGGCGGCCAGATGCCGCTCCACATGCGTATG
>CAIQDO010000351.1 GCA_903870555.1 uncultured Caulobacteraceae bacterium | reverse complement strand
GGACCGTGGTCGTCTCGGGAACCGGCGTGAAGGCCGCGTTCGCCGGTTATGACATCGCCGGCAAGACGGGACCCACCTCGGCCTACAAGGACGCCTGGTTCTGCGGCTTCACCGGCGGCCTGACAACGGTGGTATGGATGGGCAAGGATGACGCTACGCCCATGGCCCGGATCACGGGCGGCAGCGCTCCGGCCGAGCTGTGGCGCGCCTACATGAGCTCAGCGGTTCGTCGTCTGCCGAACCAGGCGATCCCGGCTGGTCCCCTGCCGGTGGTCGCGACGCCGCCGCCAGTCGCCGCCGATCCGACGGCGACGGAGTCGCCGGACGGGCCGGTTGACACCCCGCCGGAGTCTCAACCGCCGTCGTCGCCTCGGTGACTCCCCGCGGGGTCAGCGCATCTTGTAGCGGATCGGCACCGACTTGGGTCCGCACACGAAGTTGGCCTGCATCCGGCTGGGGGTTCCAGCCAGTTCCAGGCTTTCGAGGCGCGGCAGCAGTTCTTCCCACAGAATGCGCATCTCAAGCCGGCCCAGGTGCTGACCCAGGCAAACATGGGCGCCATAGCCGAAGGCCACGTGCTTGTTCGGCGAGCGGGTGATGTCGTAGCTGAACGGCTTGTCGAACACCGCCTCGTCGCGGTTGCCAGACGGGTAGCACAGCATCAGCCACTCGCCCTTCTTGATCGTCTGGCCGGCCAGTTCGGTGTCTTCGGTGGCGCTGCGCATGAAATGCTTCACGGGCGTGACCCAGCGGATCGACTCCTCGACGTGCCCGGGGATCAGGCTGAGGTCGGCCTTCAGCTTCTGGAACTGGTCGGGGTTCTCGGCCAGGGCCCACAGGGCGCCGGCGGTGGTGTTGGAGGTGGTGTCGTGGCCGGCGGTGGCGGCGATGATGTAGTAGCTCATCGCCTCCAGGTGGCCGAGCGGCTTACCGTCGACCTGACCGTTGGCGATCACGCTGGCGAGATCCTGCCGCGGATTGCGCCGACGGTCCTCGGTCATTTCGGTGAAATAGACCATGAAGTCGGCGACGGTCTTCTGCAGTTCGGCGACGCCCTGCTGGACGTCAACGATCGCCGCGCCCGACCGGTTGAGGTCCGGGTCGGCGGCGCCGAACAATTCCTGGGTCAGTCGGAGCATTCGCGGCTCGTCGGTCTCGGGCACGCCGAGCACCTCCATCACCACATGCAGCGGGTAGAGGAAGGCGATGTCCCGCGCGAAGTCGCACTCGCCGCCCTTGGCGGCCATCTTGTCGATGAAGCCGCGGGCGATCTCGCGGATCCGGCCTTCGAGTCCGCGCAGGTTCTGCGGCAGGAACCAACCCTGGGTCAGCTTGCGGTAGGCGAAGTGATCGGGGTTATCCATCTGCACCAGGGAGCGGACCAGGTGAGGGGACCCGCCGGTCATTTCCCGCACCTTGCGGTCGGCCTCAATGGTGGTGAGGGTCGAGGCGCGGTCGCCGTTGTGGAAAAGGTCATTCTGCCGCTCGACAGTCTGGATGTCGGCGTGACGTGTGACCACCCAGAACGGATCGAAACCGGCTGGCTGTGCCACATCCAGCGGCGAGTCGCGACGCAACGCCTTGAAGGCCTCGTCGATGCGGTCGCCGTCGGCATAGGCCTTGGGATCGACGATGGTGTTGGCGATGTCCTGCGAAATGGTCATTCGTGGCGTTTCCTTGGGATGGTCCGGGGCCGCCATCGAGGGCGGAACGAGGCTCGATGCGACAGCCTAACATTCGCTTGTTTGCCGGCCAACAATTAAGTTAGTTTGATCGGGTGACCAGATTGGCGGAAAAATCGACCGACGTGACGCCGAGACGCACACAGGCCGAGCGCCGCGATGAATCCGAACGCGGCCTGGTGCAGGCGGCGATCGGCGTTGTCGCGGAGCAAGGTGTCGGCGCGGCCACGTTCGAGGCCATTGGCCGGCGGGCCGGCTACAGCCGCGGACTCGCCACCCAGAGGTTCGGCTCCAAGCGGGCCCTGATCGAAGCGGTCATCGACTGGCTGCACGAGCAGCAGGAAGCCGCCCTGGAGGCGGCCGGGATCGACGGGCGGCCAGGTTTCGAGGCCGTGCTCGACTATGTCGACCTCTATCTGCGCGGCCTGGCGGCCAGCGAATACGGTCAGGCCTATTTCATGCTTCTGTCGTCGGCGGTGGCTGACGCGACCGACCTGCGATCGGCGTTCGCCGCCGAGCACTGGCGAATCGAGAGTCGACTGGAAGCGTTGCTGCGCCGGGGTCAGGCCGAGGGCGATATTCGCGCCGGGCTCGATCCACGCGCCGCCGCCCTGATGATTGGCAGCCTGCTGCTGGGGCTGTCGATGCAGCGACTGGTCGATCCAGACACCGATCTTGAGTCCATTCGTGAAACCAGCCTGGCCACCCTTCGCCTCAGTTTCGGCGTGGCCGCCCACAGTCCCGGGAAGACCGAGCGATGACCCAGCCTCCTTACAAGACCATGCAATGCCGCACCTGTGGGTACATGTACGACGAGGAGGCCGGCGATCCGGCCGAAGGTCTCGCCCCCGGACTCCGCTGGGCCGACATTCCGGCCGACTGGAAATGCCCCTTGTGCGGCACGCCCAAGGCCGATTTCGACATGATCGAGATCTGAACATACGGTTGACGTCGCCCGACGAACGCGGTTCGATCGCAGATGGAGGATAGAGGCCCGACCGCGCCCGTGCGCTGGAACCGGGACCCCGACCCCGGAGGCGAGGACCCCATGAGCGACGGCCCCATCGGCGAAGGACGGCTCGACATTGGCCACGAGGCCCGCGCCAGGGTCTACGCCGAACCGCTGGAAAGCCTGAATCCTGCCCGACCCGATCTGTTCGCGGGCGACGCCATGTGGCCGATCTTCGAACGGTTGCGCGCAGAGTCGCCGGTGCATTTCACCCCCGAGAGCGCCTATGGGCCGTTCTGGTCGGTGACCCGATACAACGACATCATGGCCGTCGACACCAACCATGAGGTGTTCTCGTCTGCCGACGGCATCGCCCTGCCGACGCTCGAGGGCAAGGCGGAGGCGGCCAAGCGGCCTCAGCGGCCGAGCTTCATCAGCATGGACCCGCCGCGCCATGACGAGCAGCGCAAGGCGGTCAGCCCGGTTGTGGCCCCGGCCAATCTGCAGCGCATGGGCCCGATCATCCGCGAGCGCGCCGGCGCCATCCTCGACAGCCTGCCGATCGGCGAGGAATTCGACTGGGTCGATCGGGTGTCGAAGGAGCTGACGGCCATGACCCTGGCCACCCTGTTCGATTTCCCGTTCGAGGAGCGCCGCAATCTGACCCATTGGTCGGACGTCATGACCAACGCCCCGGGGCACGGTCCGGTGACCAGCTGGGAGCAGAAGCGGGCCGAGATCGACCAGTGCTTCGCCAAGTTCACCGAGCTGTGGAACGACAGGGTCAACGCCGAGCCGAAGTTCGACCTGATCTCGATGCTGGCCCACAACCCGGCCACCCGGGAAATGGATCGGCTGACCTATTACGGCAACGTCGGCCTGCTGATCATCGGCGGCAACGACACCACTCGCAACACCATCTCCGGTTCGATCTACGCCCTCAACAAGAACCCGGCGCAGTATGACAAGCTGCGCGCCGACCCGTCGCTGATCCCGTCGATGGTGTCCGAGACGATCCGCTGGCAGACGCCCTTGGCCCACATGAGCCGCACGGCCACCCGCGACGTCGAGTTCGGCGGTAAGACCATCCGCCAGGGCGACAAGGTGCTGATGTGGTACGTGTCGGGAAACCGCGACGACAGCGTCATCGAGACGCCCGACAGCTACATCATCGACCGCGCCCGGCCGCGCAATCACCTGTCGTTCGGGTTCGGCGTCCATCGCTGCGTCGGCAACCGCTTGGCCGAGCTTCAGCTGACCATCATCTGGGAGGAGATCCTTCGCCGCTTCCCGTCGGTCGATCTGGTCCGCGAGCCGGAACGAACCTTCTCGATCTTCGTGAAGGGCTATGAGACCTTGCCGGTGGTGATCCCGCGCCGGACCTGACCGCCTCTGGCGGGAAAAGTGGGGTCCCTGGCGTTTGCGACCGACGGTTTTACGGCCACTGTGCCGCTACGCCGGGAGGGCGGTCGCTGTCCCGCCTTCAGAGGTCGAAGTCCATGTCCGATCGCCGCGCCGTCCTTCGATGGCTCCCGCTCGCCCTGCTGTTGATGGCCGCCGCGCCGGCTCCGGACGCCTCGCGGTTCACGCCGGACGGCCTGTTCATTCCGCCCGCCGACTACCGCGAGTGGGTCTATCTGACCTCGGGCCTCGACATGAGCTACACCGAGACGCCGGCCGCGCCGGGCGCGTCGGTGTTCGACAATGTGTTCGTCGATCCGACGTCCTGGCGGGTGTTCAAACAGACCGGGCACTGGCCCGACGGGACGGTGTTCATGCTTGAGAACCGCGCCGCCGCCGGCCACGGCTCGATCAACAAACAGGGGCATTTCCAGACCGAGGCGCTGATGGGTCTGGAGGCGCACGTGCGTGACGACGCGCGCTTCAAGGGCGGCTGGGGCTTCTTCGCCGTCAGGGGCGGCGCCCCGACGAAGATGATCCCCTACAGCGCCAGCTGCTACGCCTGCCACGAGGCCCATGGCGCGGTCGACACCAGCTTCACCCAGTTCTACCCGACGGCCAAGCCGATCGCGGTCAAGGCGGGAACCTATTTGGACCGGTGATCCGCCGGACCGGCGCAACGCGGGCGGCGCCGGCGCGTTGAGCGTTGATGGAACCCACCGTCGTTGTCCGCCCTCCGGCCGCCTGTCCGTCCGGGCGGCCCCGCCTGCGCAAGATTCGTGCGGTGGTCAATTCGGCGGCGGGCGGCGTGGGACCGGCGGCGGCCGGACTCGTGGAACAGGCGATCGCGGCTCACGGCTACGAGCTGATCCTCGCCAGCCCCGATCCGTCCGACCTCGAGGCCGCCATACAGCAGGCGGTCGACGCCGTTCCGGACCTGCTGATCGTGCTGGGCGGCGACGGGACGGCGCGACTCGCCGCCGCGCGCTGCGGTCCGGACGGTCCCCTGCTGGCGGCGTTGCCCGGCGGCACGCTCAATATGCTGCCTCACGTGCTCTACGGGCAGGTCTCCTGGGCCAGGGCCCTGGAGCTCGCGCTGACCGAGGGCGTCGAGCGCCCGGTCTGTGGCGGCAGGGTCAACGGTCGGTTGTTCTTCGTCGCCGCGGTGCTCGGGACTCCCGCCCTGTGGAGCGCCGCCCGCGAGGCCATCCGCGCGGGCGACCTGCGGCGTGCCTGGCGGCGAAGCGCCTATGCCCTCAGCCGCGCTTTCAGCGGCCGGCTTCGATACGGCCTCGACGGCGGGCCGGCGCGGAACGCCGAGGCCCTGGTGCTGATCAGTCCGACCGTGTCCAAGGCGCTCGATGGAAATAGAGGCCTGGAGGTGGTCGAGGTGGACGCGCACAATGCCGCGGATGCGTTTCGGCTGGCGATACGCGGCCTCGCCGGCGACTGGCGCGGCGATCCGTCGGTGACAGTCGCGGTCGCCAGACGCGGCGGAGTGGTCGCCCGGCGATCGATCCCCTGCATCCTCGATGGGGAGCCCTTGCGAATGCCCAACCGCGTGGAGTTTTCCTTCCTGCCCCGGGCCTTCCGGGCGCTGGCCCTGCCGGGAAATCATGGGGCGGTATGGTGACAGTCCGCATCGCCCATCTCAGCGACATCCATTTCGGGGCCGAACTCGTCGAGGCAGTGGAAGCGGCGCCGCGGGCGGTGGCCGCCTTCGCCCCCACCCTGACCGTCGTCACCGGCGATTTGACGCTTGGCGGGCGGCGCAAGGAATTCAAGGCCGCGTCGCACTGGCTCCAGCGACTGCCGCAGCCCTTGATGGTCATGCCCGGCAATCACGACACTCCCTATTGGAACCTGATCCCGCGGATCCTGGCGCCGTTTGCCCGCTATCGCCGGTACATCGGCCGATCGGACAG
>CAIQDO010000350.1 GCA_903870555.1 uncultured Caulobacteraceae bacterium | reverse complement strand
GAACCCGAAGTCGATGCCCGTGGCCTTCGGGTCAAGATCACGCTGGGCGGTCACCGCGAACTGATTGAGAAGGATCTGGTTGGCCTTGTCGGTGAACAGGTGACCATAGTTGATGCCACTGGGTGGATTCTGCGGGTTCATCGTCGCGCCGACTTCGATGTGGCCGCTGAACTTGATGGAACTGACCCAGCTGTCGACGGTCGCTGGCGCGGCAGGCGCCGGCGCATCAGCGGCATAGGCTGCGCCGGCCATCAGGCTGGCGGCGGCTGCCGTTGAAAGAAGCGTCCAGAAACGATGAGTCATGTTTGGGAATCCCCTGTTTTTAGGTGTTGATATGGGTATCGGTCCTGGACGGAGCTCATGCCGCTGAATTCAAAGTCGGGGTCTGGGCATCGGGGCGATTGGCTGCAAAAGCGGCGCCGGTGGGAAGGCTTTGGATAAAATTTAGGCGTCGTTTTCTCTGGTCAGGCCGGGTCGTCGAGGCTGAATCGGTCGTCATCTTCATGGTAGGCGAAAATCTCTGCGTACCGCCCCCACGAGACGATCGCGTCCATCGTCTCCTCGGCGTAGGGCTCAGACATGAAGTCCTCCAATTCGTCCCGAAACCGGGTTGCGGGGGCCTGGTGCGAGGCTCGGTCGTCGAGAACCCGGCGGATGTGCGCCGCGAGGGGCACGTAGGCGAGCAGGTGCTGGGCGAACAGCTGCTTGCGTTCATCGACATCCGCCGCGTCGTAGCGCCGGGCGGCGGGCGTGAGGCGAATCGTGCGCCCCTCGATCTCCGCGAAACGCATCAGCTGCAGCGTTTCGGCGATCGGCAGAAGCTCGTCCGCCTCCATCTGAAGTTCCCTGGCGAGGGTGGCGAGATCGGCCGATCCGTTGTTGGGTGGCGCCGCTATGGCCTCCATCATCCCCGCCAGGGTGTTGGTTGAGACATGGGTGAGAGCCAGGCCCAGGCCGGTGCCAGGGAAATTCCCGTCCCTCGCCAACGGCGCCGTCGGACGGGCCGTCATGCGGGCGTAGATGTCGTCGACAAGGGCCCGGAAGGCCGGATCCAACCGCTTGCGGGGCTGCGGCAGGTCGACCTTGATCTCGGCGATCACCCGTCCGGGATTGGACGAGAACACCAGGATTCGGTCGCACATCAGCACCGCTTCCTCGATGTTGTGGGTGACGATGAGGATCGAGCGGATCGGCATCCGGCCTTCCGACCACAGGTCGAGAAGGTCGGTTCGCAGGGTTTCGGCGGTTAGGACATCCAGGGCGGAGAACGGCTCGTCCATCAAAAGCACCGAAGGCTGGACCACCAGGGCGCGGGCAAGACCGACGCGTTGACGCATCCCTCCGGAAAGCTCCTTGGGATAGGCGTTCTCGAATCCGTCCAGGCCGATGAGATCGATGGCCGCCAGGGTGCGCTTGCGCCGGATCTCCGGCGCCACGCCCTGGGCCTCCAGCCCCAGCTCAACGTTCTTCTGCACGGTCAGCCAGGGAAACAATGCGAAGCTCTGAAACACCATCGACACGCCCCGGGCGGTGTCGTCTCCGGGCATATCGGAG
>CAIQDO010000349.1 GCA_903870555.1 uncultured Caulobacteraceae bacterium | reverse complement strand
TTTCGCTGGCCCGAGAGCGCGGATCCTGGGTCAGGCGCACCGACGCGCGCGTCTCAACACCGTCGACGGTCAGAACCAGCTGGTAATCACCAGGCAGGGCCAGGGGGCCCTGAGGGGACAGGACCGTGTCGGTTCCGGCGGCGGTGGCGATCGAATAGTCGAAGCCCAGGGCGGGAGGCCGCGTCCAGCGCAGGTCCCACACGGCGCGGCGCAGGCCGGCGCCGGTCTCGAGCGGCGGCTGGGGTTTCAGCCAGTCCCGGGTGAAGTAGGGTTCGGCGGGGAGGGCCGGGCCGGGCCTGCTGCTCAGCCGCCTCACGCGTTCGCCCGAGGCGTCGATGATATCAAGCGTCATCAGCCCCTTGGCGGGCGTCGGCAACCAGTAGTCGATCACCACCCCGGCCGGCGGATTGCGGCCAGCGGGCTCCTCGGCCGGCGAGGGCGTGTCGCGGTTGGCGTTGGCCCGGACGCGAATCGCCGGGGCCGGCTCGAACAGGCGTGGCTCGGTCCAGTCGGCGTCCGGCGGGGCCTGCCGCAGCAGGGCGAGGTCGCCCAGGCTCCAGATCGCCCGGCCCTGGGTGGCGGCCACCAGGTCGTCGCCGTGCACGAGCAGGTCGCGGACCCAGGCGGTGGGCAGGTCGCCCTGCAATGGCCGCCAGTGGCGGCCGTCGTCCCACGAGGCCAGCACGCCAATGTCCGTGCCGGCGAAGATCAGGCCCGGCCGGACCGTGTCGGCGCGGACGACGGCCACGAAATGGTCGCGGGGCAGATCGGCGGCGATGTCGCTCCAGCTCGCGCCATAGTCATGTGTGACGTAGGCGTGCGGCTGGCGGTCCCCCTGCCGCTGGTTGTCGACGGCGACATAGGCCGTTCCGTCGGCGATGGCCGAGACGTCGATCGTGGCGATCTTGGCCCAGTCCGGGACACCCGGCGGCGTGACGTTGCTCCAGTGCTGGCCGCCGTCGCGGGTCAGCTGCACGAGGCCATCGTCGGTTCCCGCCCACAGCTCGCCGCCGTGCCGGGGTGAGGTCGTCAGGCTCCAGACGCCGCCATAGCCGCAGGCCCGCGCGTCGGCCACGGCCACGTCGCCGCCACAGCGCTGGGCGCCGGCGGTCTTGCCGGTGAGGTCAGGGCTGATGATCCGCCAATGGTCCCCCCGGTCGGTGGAGGCCCAAACCACCTCGCCGCCCTCGTACAGGGTGTTGGGTCCGGCGCGGGATACGGCGATCGGGGTCACCCACACGAAGTGATGGGCGGTGCTGGTCTGGCGCTGGCCATAGTTGGCGACCGGGAACGGCGAGACGTTGGCCGACTGGCCGGTGCGGGCGTCGTAGCGGTTGATCGTCCCGCCAAGGCCCGAGGCGTAGACGATGTCCGGGTCCTCGGGATCGGGAATGTCGTAGTCGCGCTCGTCGCCGCCAACACTGGTCCAATCCCTCGGGCCGATGGCCCCATAGTCGGAGCGGGACAGGATCGCCACCGTGCCGCTGTCCTGTTGGCCCGCGTAGATGCGGTAGGGAAACCGCGAGTCGGCGGCCAGATGATAGAACTGGCCGGTGGGCTGGTTGTACCAGCTCGACCAGGTGGCCCCGCCGTCGACGCTGACCTGGGCGCCCTGATCGCTGACCGCCGCCATGTGACCGGCGTGGACCGGGTCGATCCACACGAAATGGTAGTCGTCGCCCCCTGGGGCGCCCTTGACGATTTCGCAGTGCGCGCCGCCCTGGTCGCAGCGGCGCACCGACTGGCCGACCAGCCACATCACATCGGGATCGCGCGGATCGACCGTCACCCGGCTGGCGTAGTAGCTGGTGAAAGCCTTCTCGTCGTTGACCTTGGCCCAGGCGCCGCCGGCATCGTCCGAACGGTACAGACCGCTGGCCGCGCCGGCCGACACCACTGCGTAGAGCCGCAGGCCCGCCGCGGTCCGCGTCGCCGCCAGGCTGATCCGTCCCAGAGGTCCGGAGGGC
This sequence comes from uncultured Caulobacteraceae bacterium, assembly GCA_903870555.1. Lineage (GTDB taxonomy): Bacteria > Pseudomonadota > Alphaproteobacteria > Caulobacterales > Caulobacteraceae > Acaudatibacter > Acaudatibacter boreus. The sequence goes on along the minus strand of CAIQDO010000349.1, from coordinate 986 downwards.
CAGCCCCGGCCGCCAAGACGGCTCCAGGTCACGCCGCCATCGGACGATTGGAAGATCCCGCTTCCGGGTCCGGCGATCGGCGTGAAGTAGCTCTGCCAGGGGTATTGCCGCGCCTGCCAGGCGGCCGCGAACAGCCGGTTCGGGTCTTTCGGGTCGGCGGCCAGGTCGACGGCGCCGGTGTCGGGGTCGATCGTCAGCACATGGGTCCAGCTCGCGCCGCCGTCGGTGGAGCGGAACACCCCGCGATCCGGGCTGGGGGCGAAAAAGTCGCCGGTCGCCGCCGCCAGCACCGTGTTCGAATCGCGCGGATCGACCCAAAGACGGCCGATGTGGGCCGATGCCTCAAGCCCGGCCGAACGCCAGCTCTTGCCGCCGTCGGTGGAGCGGAACACCCCGGCGCCCGAGGCGACGTCGTAGCGCGGCTCCGGCTGGCCCGATCCTATATATAATGTCTCGCCGTCCGACGGCGCGACGGCCACGGCCCCGATCGGGGCTGTCGGGCCGTGGTCGAACATCGGGCGCCAGACCCGGCCCGCGTCGTCGGTTCGCCAGACTCCGCCGCCCGACGCCCCGAAGATGAAGCTGTCCGGCCGCCCGGGAATCCCCTCGATCATTTCCGCCCAGCCCGCCCGGAACGGGCCGATCAGCCGCCAACGCGGCGAAAGATCCAGGACCGGACCCGCCTGGGCGGCGGCGGCCAACACCAGGACCAGGCCGAGGACCGACGACGACAGCAGACGACCAGGACGCATGACCAGACCTCGGAAAAACAGCTCCCGTTTGTGGCGGCGCGCGCCGCCCTTCGCAAGGGCGGACCCGCCGCCTCACCGTCTGGAACGCGGACGTCCTCGTCCGCAATCGGTCGGCGCCGCAACGGTTTCGGGCGAGGACGCCCGCGAACCAGGAACGATTGCGCCCGCGTCGGCGAGCCCATCGGGTCCGGTCAAGGAAAGCCGATGGACGCGCGGGTTTCGGGGAATCGTGCC
>CAIQDO010000348.1 GCA_903870555.1 uncultured Caulobacteraceae bacterium | reverse complement strand
TACCTGCCTTGGCCATGAGGACGCCACCGACCTGCGCGCGTTGCTCCGCGCCGGGGGCTCGGATGAGGATCTGGTCCGGGCGATTCGCGCCGGCGTCGACGCCAAGCCCAGGGGACACGACTTCCGCATCGACCGCGGGGCGGGGCCATCGGTGTCGCGCCACATGTCCACCACCGGCGGATGACGCCCGTGGTTCGGGTATTGCTGTTCGGGCGGCTCAGGGATGTCGCGGGCTGGCGCGAGCGGATCTATCGGCCGGCGCCGGAGTCCCTTTCGGCGCTGAGGGCGATGATCGCCACCGAGGACGCCGCCCTGGCCGCCGCCCTCGAAAGCCCAGGCGTGCGCGCGGCCGTCGACCAGGTCCTGGCTCAGGGCGACGCCGTCCTGAGGTCCGGCGCCGAGGTGGCCTTCATGCCGCCAATGAGCGGCGGATGATTCGGCTTGTGTCAGAGTCGTTCGATCCGGGCGCGGAGCTGAACCGCTTCAGCCGCGGGCGGACCGTGACCGGAGCGGTGGTCAGTTTTCTGGGCCTGGCGCGGGGCGAGTCCGGCCAGGCCGTGGCCCTGGAGCTGGAGGCCTATCCCGGCTTTACCGAATCCGAGATCGCCGCATTCGTGGACGCCGCCATCGACCGGTTCGGCCTGCAGGACGCGGCCGTCATCCACCGGGTCGGCCCCATCCCGCCCGGAGAGCCCATCGTCCTGGTGCTCACCGCCGCGCCACATCGCCGGGAAGCCTTCGAGGGCTGCGACTGCCTGATGGACTATCTCAAGTCCCGCGCCCCGTTGTGGAAGAAGGAGCATGGCGCCGACGGCTCCCGCTGGGTCGAGCCGACAGCCCGCGACCTGTCGGATATCGAACGGTGGGCGTAGCCGACCGCCGGCCGGCGCCCTATGTCGCTATATCGTCATCAGGAGACCCGCGATGAACGCCCTGACTCCCGGCGGACGCTATGACGAGGCCCTGGCCGTCGTGCCGGTCCGCGTCGCCGTCCTCACCGTTTCCGACACCCGCGATGCGGCGAGCGACAGTTCGGGCCAGCTGCTGGCGGACCGGGTGGCAGCGGCTGGCCATGTGCTGGCCGGCAAGACCATCGTCCGCGACGAGGTGGCGGCGATCCGCGCCCAGGTGAAGGCCTGGACGGCGTCCGGGGACGTGGACGCCATTGTCACCACCGGCGGCACCGGCCTGACTGGCCGCGACGTGACGCCCGAGGCGATCCGGCCTCTGTTCGACAAGGAGATCGACGGCTTTTCGGTGGTGTTTCACCTCGTCAGCTACCAGACGGTCGGCCTGTCCACCCTGCAGTCCCGCGCCCTGGCCGGGATCGTCGACGGGGTGTTCGTGTTCTGTCTGCCGGGCTCCAACGGGGCGGTGAAGGACGGCTGGGACAAGGTCATCGCCGCCCAGCTCGATTCGCGTCACCGGCCCTGCAACATGATCGACCTGATGCCGCGGTTGCTGGAGTCATGACCGGCCTCACCCATCTCGACGCCGAGGGGCGGGCGCGGATGGTCGATGTGTCCGCAAAGCCCGCGACCGTCCGGGAAGCGACCGCGACGGGGTCCATCCGCATGGCGCCGGAGACCCTGGCCCTGGCGATCGCCGGCGGCGGCAGGAAAGGCGACGTCCGCGCCGTGGCCGAGATCGCAGGAGTGATGGCGGCCAAGCGCACCGCCGAGCTCATCCCGCTCTGCCACCCTCTGGCGCTGAGCAAGGTCGAGGTGACGGTTTCGCCCGTCGAACAGGGTTTCGAGGTGGTCGCCCGGGTGAAGACCACCGGGCCTACCGGCGTCGAGATGGAGGCGCTCACCGCCGTCACCGTCGCCTGCCTGACCCTCTATGACATGCTCAAGGCCGCCGACCGCGGCATGGTGATCGAGGGCGTGCGCGTTCTGGAAAAGAGCGGCGGGGCGTCCGGCGACTGGCGGGCGCCGTGAGGCTGATGTCTGTCAAGGACGCCCGACGCCGGATGCTGGCTGGCGCGGCGCCCATGGGTGTCGAGACCGTACCCCTTTTCGGGGCTCTGGGCCGTTTCCTCGCCGAGCCGGTGCTAGCGTTGCGGGACCAGCCGCCTTTCGCCGCTTCGTCAATGGACGGCTGGGCCGTTCGGGCCGTCGACGGCGGGGGTCCCAGGCGCATCGTCGGCGAGAGCGCCGCTGGCCACGGCTTCGCCGGCGAAGTCGGAGCCGGCGAGGCGGCGCGGATCTTCACCGGCGCGGCCGTTCCAAAGGGGGCGGACGCCGTGGTTATCCAGGAAGACGCCCGCCGCGACGGCGCGGTCGTCCACATCCCGCAAAGCCCCGATGGGCGGCACATCCGCCCGGCCGGTCTGGACTTCCGGGCCGGCGAGCGTCTCCTCGAACCTGGGGCCCGCCTCGATCCCTGGCGGCTTTCGCTGGCCGCCGCCGCCGGAAGGGCGAGCCTGTCCGTCGCCGTCCGGCCGAAGGTGGCCATCCTGTCGACTGGCGACGAGGTGGTTGAGCCCGGCGGGACGCCGGGTCCGTTCCAGATCTTCAACTCGGGCGGCGTGGCTCTTGCCACTCTGATCGAGACCTGGGGCGGCGAGGCGGTCGTCTTGCCACCGGTGGCGGACGACGAGGCGGCTACCGCTCGGGCCGTGGCCGGGGTCGCGGCCGATCTGCTCGTGACGCTCGGCGGCGCCTCGGTGGGCGACCACGATCTGGTCAAGCCTGCGCTTGGCCGTTTGGGTCTGACTCTAAGGGTAGAGAGCGTCGCCGTCCGACCCGGCAAGCCCACCTGGTTCGGGGTCTTGGGCGACGACCGCCGCGTCCTCGGGCTGCCAGGCAATCCGGCCTCCGCCCTGGTTTGCGCCGAACTGTTTCTGCGCCCCCTTCTTCGGGCCCTGCTCGGCGCCGAGCCCGGGCCGGTGACGGTGATGGCCCGGCTGGACATCGCCCTGCCCGCCGCTGGCGATCGGGAGCAGTGGATGCGGGCCCGCCTCGCCACCGCGGCGGATGGCGGATTGTTGGTTCGGCCTTTGAGGGATCAGGATTCCTCGCTCGTCACCATCTTCGCTCGGGCCGACGCCCTCGTTCGGCGTCCGGTCGGAGCGGCGGCGGCGCCGGTTGGCGAGGCAGTGGAAATCCTCCTGCTGGGCCGGCTGTCTTGAAGGGCCTGTACCGTCCGCCGCTGATGCCGACCGGCCCCGGAAGGCTCCAACCATGTTGCTGATCGCCGTCTTGTCGCTGAGCCTGTACGGCCATCCGCCGCGCCTTCCAGCGCGGGTCGGGCCATGGCAGATCGAGGGCCGGCCCGACCGGTTCGCCGGAACCCGGGTGTGCGCGATCTCCGCCGCCGGCGTCGGCCTTCATCGAGACGTCCTGGTTTTCCGCGCAGAGCGGCGCGGCGACACCCGACAGGCCCTGTTCCGAATTGACGGCGGCGCGCCGCGGCCGGTGGCCGAGGCCTTCGACGCCGCCGAAGACCATGGCTTCTTTCCCCAGCGCGGCTGGATCATCAATCCCGATGGCGGCGAGGTGGTCCTGCCGGCGGCCTTCGCCTATGGCGCGCGGACGATCACGATCCGGTCCCGCCTCGGGCGTCTGCCGCGCCGCTTCAACATCGCCCGCCTGAACGACGCCCAGGCCATCGCGGAGTCGGCGGGCTGCGCCGCCGTCGTCCCCTAGACGTTCTCGCCATTCGCGTTAGTCTGCGGTCCAACGACAAGAGACAGGCGAGGCGCGCGATGGCGGATTTTGGCGGCGGCGAGGTTGAGGGCTTTCGCGCCGAGGCGCGGGCTTGGCTTGAGGAGAATTTTCCTCCGGCCCTGAAATCCGATCCGATGGCGCAGCTCGCCAGCGCAATGGGCGGCACGCCGTCGTCCGACGCGGCTCTGTGGGGCCGGCGGATCGGCGAGAAGGGCTGGGGAACCCCGACCTGGCCGAAGGCCTACGGCGGCGGCGGCCTGTCACGGGCCGACGCGCGGATTCTCGCGGAGGAAATGGCCGCCATCGGCGCCCGCAATCCGATCGGCGGCATGGGCGTGATGATGTTCGGCCCGACGCTGCTGGAGGTGGGCACGGAGGCGCAGAAACAGCGGCACATTCCGCCGATCGTCCGCGGCGAGTTGCGCTGGTGCCAGGGCTATTCCGAGCCCGGGGCCGGATCGGACCTCGCTTCGCTGCAGACCCGCTGCGAGGACAAGGGCGATCACTGGTTGATCAATGGTCAGAAGATCTGGACCTCCGGCGCCAATCTCGCCGACTGGTGCTTCTGCCTCGTGCGCACCGACACCTCGGTCAAGCACGCGGGGATCAGCTTCGTGTTGATCGACATGCGCACTCCGGGCGTCGAAGCGCGGCCGATCCTGTTGATCAACGGCGGAAGTCCTTTCTGCGAGACCTTCTTCACCGACGTGAAGGTTCCCAAGGAAAACCTGATGGGCCCGTTGAACGGCGGCTGGACCATCGCCAAGCGGCTGCTGCAATTCGAGCGGGAAAACATATCCGCCAGCCTCGGAGCCGGTGGATCGCCAGCCCTGGGCCAGACCGCCAGCGTCAATGTCATCGCCCGGGATCGGATCGGCGTCGATGACGAGGGCCGGTTGTCCGACGCTGACCTTCGCCGTCGGCTCGCCGATCACCTTACGGACGCCCGCGCCTTCCAGCTCACAACGCGCCGCGCCGCGCTCGAGGCCAGCGCCGCCCAGGGGCCCAGCGCCGCCACCTCGATCATGAAGTACGCCGGGGCCAAGATCGCCCAGGACCGGACCGAACTGGCCGTCGAGGCCATGGGCGTTTCCGGCCTCGGGTGGGAGGGCGAGCCGTTCACCGGCGGCGACCTCGCCGTAACCCGCGCGTGGCTTCGGTCGAAGGCAAATTCGATCGAAGGCGGCACGTCCGAGGTCAACCTCAATGTTGTCGCCAAGCGGGTGCTTGGTCTGCCGGACCCGCGTTGACCGTCAGGGTTCCCGCAGCACGGCGCAGGTGTGATCGAGCAGGCGCTCGCCGAAAGCCGGCATGTGCCGGTCAAGGTCTGCGTGATCGCTGAGCAGGTAGAAGCCGGGAGCGCCATCCGCGAAAGTCGCGCCGATCACCACCAGGGTCTCGGTATCCATGTGCGCGCGTGCATAGACGTCGCCGCGCGCCAGCAACTTGAACGGGTCGCGACTTCCCAATTCGGCTCCGTCCAGCCGCCGCGCGAGGAACCACTCGCCCAGGACTGGAAAACTCAGGGGCGCCCAAGCATAGCCGATTTCGGCCTGATTCCGCATCAGCGCCTTTCGGACTTCGGGGTGAACGCAGTCTACGTGAATGTGGAGTTGTTCCTGGCTCCGCGAGGCGGCCGAATTTATGGCCATGGCCACCTGATCGCGAGGCGTTGGCCGGCCGACGCGCTTTTCGAACCACCGCCGGGCGTCCCAGGCGGCCTGCCAATAGTTGGTTCCGCCGGGCGCCTGCAGCTCCCGACTCTCGATGCCGGCCAATCGGGTTGTCGGGACCAGAAGCACCTGGGTTGGCGTTGATGGGTCGGGAACGACGGCCACCCCTTTGGCGCGATCGACGGCGAGGCATGGCGCGGGCAGGCCGCTGATCCGCTTGTCCCTCAGGCACAGACCATGCACCACCCGCCAAAGGGCGTTGGGATGGCTCGCCTGGGCAGGCCCGGCGGCCATCATGCCGCCGAGCACGGCGCCGATCACCCATAGAAGGGCTCGGGTCCGAACCGGGTTCGCCAGAGTGGGTCTATCCAATGTCATCCGCGCGTCTCAAGCCGACCAGGTCCACCGGGCCGCGCCTCGACAACCCTAGCCACGCCCTGAGGCGATTCCGCGGCGCCGAAGACCGGCTCAGTAGGCGAAGGCCTCGAACACCCGCCCAGCGTCTCCCTTCCAGGGTCCGTGGTACAGTTCCAGGAGACGCTCGGCGGCGGTGACGCCGGTGTCGGCGACCTCGTGGAGTCCGCTCAGGTAGCCGGCTTCGTCGACCAACCCGCCCGACAGGCGATTTCGACGCTTTAACCCCTCGCTGGCGATGGCGACCAGATCCCGGGCGATGTCGCGTACGCCGCGCCCCGCGGCCTGGGCTCCGAGCGCCAGCCGCGGCACGTCACGGATCAGGGCGATGCGATCTTCCTGGGTCCAATGTTTGCAAAGGTCCCATGCGGCGGCCTGGGCCGCTGGGTCGTAGAGGAGTCCCGTCCACAGAGCCGGCAGGGCGCAGAGCTGACTGACCGAGCCGCCGTCGGCGCCGCGCATTTCCAGGTACTGTTTCAGCCGCACTTCGGGAAAGATCGTGCTGGTGTGGTCGGCCCAATCCTTCAGCGTCGGGCGCTCTCCGGGCAGTTCCGGCAGACGTCCCTCCATGAAGTCGGCGAACGATCGACCCGACACGTCGATGTAGAGGCCATTGCGCTTGACGAAGTACATCGGCACCCTCAGCGCGTAGCGGGCGTAGGTCTCGAACCCGAAACCGTCCCCGAAGACGAACCCCAGCATGCCGGTCCGATCGGGATCGGTGTCGGTCCAAACATCCGCCCGGGCCGTGAGGAAGCCGCTTGGTCTGCCCTCAACAAAGGGTGAATTGGCGAACAGGGCTGTGACGATCGGCTGCAAGGCGAGGCTGACCCTGAACTTGGCGACCATGTCGGCCTCGCTCTCGAAGTCGAGGTTGGCCTGGACGGTGCAGGTGCGGAACATCATGTCGAGGCCTTTGCCGCCGACCTTGGGCATATATTCGCGCATGATCTTGTAGCGGCCCTTGGGCATTACCGGGATCTCGTCCCGCCGCCAAAGAGGCGTGAAGCCCAGGCCTAGGAATCCGAGGCCGAGTTCCCCAGCCACCGTCTTGACCTCTTCCAGATGCTGTCCAGTCTCCTCGCAGATGTCGTGCATGGTCGCCAGCGGCGCGCCGGAAAGCTCGAACTGGCCTCCGGGCTCAAGGCTGATATTGGCCATGCCGCGCGACATGCCAATCAGGGTCTCGCCGCCGTCGGCTCGGGCCTCATAGGTTCCGGCCCAACCGAACCGCGTCATCCCCTCCATCAGGGCGTGAATTCCCGACGGGCCCTCATAGGCCACCGGCGAGAGGTCGTCGGTGCGGAATACGAACTTCTCATGCTCGGCCCCTACGCGGAACTCGCTGGTGGGCTTGGCCCCGGCGGCGAACCATCCGGTCAAGTCCGCGAGCGTCAAGGGACGGTCGTCGCTTAGCGTATCGGCCATCAAGGGTCTCTTTGGGTCCGGGGTTCCTGATTGGTGTTCACTTGGCCCGCCGCGCGCTCAACCTCAAGCCCCCGCCAGTCGCCTAGTGACGATTGCCATAGGGTCATGGCGGCGATCGCGGCTGTGTCGGCGCGGAGAATGCGGGGGCCGAGGGACACCGGTGTGGCGGCCGACAGGGCGCGGACGCCCTCCCGTTCCCTGGGCGAGAAGCCGCCTTCGGGTCCGATGAGGATCGCCCAGCTTGCCCCGCCGGCCGCCGGGAGCGCCAGCACCGCGGAATCCGCATCGCCCGCCTCGTCGCAGAACATCAGGCGCCGCCCGGGGTCCCACGTCTCCAACACCCGCGAAAGCGGTTCGACGGACACGATCTGGGGCGTGTCCAGCCGCCCGGTTTGTTCGGAGGCCTCGATGGCGATGGCCATCAAGCGCGCGATGTTGGTGTGGTCGGCATTGGTTCGGTCGGTGCGGACCAGGCGCACCCGGCGGGCGCCCAGTTCGGCGGCCTTTTCCACGATGGTTTCCAGGCGGGCGCGTTTGACCAGGGCGACTATCAGGTCCAGATCGGGGCCGGTAGCCTGTGGGCGCGCCAGGCAGTCGACGGCCAGGGCGCAGCCGCGCTTGCCGATTTCGACGAGACGCGCGCGCCACTCACCGTCCCGGCCGTTGAACAGCAGCAGCGGCGCATCGATGGGCAGGCGCATGACCCGGGTGAGGTAGTGCGCCTGGTCCGGCCCCAGGTCGACCCGGCGCGTCGCGATCAGATCCTCGGCGACGTGCAGACGAATCACGCCGTTTCCCGCGCTCCGTGGCGCCCGCCCCCTCGCACGAACAGCAGGCCGACCAGGCCGGTGAACAGCAGCAGGGTGATGGTGGCGAAGCCGCCCTGCTGGGACTTGAAGATGCGGGTGCCCTGGTTGACGAGGAAGGGGCCCAGCCAGCCCGTGGCCGTGGCCGACAGGGCGAAAACGCCAAAAAAGGCCCCGGTCTGTTCGGGTGGGGTGAGCCGGGTCAGCAGAGTCCGGCTGGAGGCGTATTGCGCCGTGATGAAAACCGCGTTCGAGAAGCCTATCAGCAAAAATACCCATTCGGGCACGGTCCGGAAGAACGGGCCGTCCCACAGGTGGGGGTGGGCGTGGGAGTTCCAATGCCAGAGGTAGAGAATCTGGTCGGGACCCATGCCCAGCAACGCGATGATGCCCAGAAGGGACATGGCGATCTCGATCTGAACGGCCCGTTTGGGTCCCAGGTTGTGGTCCAGCCAGACGCCGACGAAACCGCCGAACACGGCCAGGACGCTGAGGATGATGCCATAGATCAACATCTCCAGCGCGCCCCATTTCATCACGCCCACGGCGTAGACCCCCGAGTAGATCAGGATCGCCGCCATGCCGTCGAAATAGAACATGCGCGACACCAGGAAGATGGCCGCGTTCTTGTAGTGGCTGACGGTGAGGACCATTGAGCCGAGAGACCTCGCGCCGGCCCGCAACGCCGAGAGGATCGGCACGCCGGTGGGCGGGGCGTCGGGCGTGAACAGGAAGAACGGCAGTGAGGCCAGGGCCATGATGCCGGCCGACATCAGGACGACGACGCGCTCCGGTTCATGCAGGTCTCGCCTCAGCCCGAACAGCGGCGCGTGCGGCAGCCAGCCCCAGGAGGCCGTCTCCGGCAGGCCGGGCAGGGCGAACGCCCACGCCGTGAACGCCAGCGCCAGCACGCTGATCCCATTGCCGAGGGACAGCGCCAGCCCTGAAGCCTTGTGCGCCGAGGACAGGCCGGCCGCGCGCACCAGCAGGGAGTTGTGCAGCACCTCCGACCAGGTGAACAGGATTCCCACCAGGGTGGTCAGGATCAGGGTGGTGGTGACGCTCAGCCCGCTATGGTCGGCCTTGGTGAACCAAAGGCTGGCGATCATCGCCGCCATCAGCACAGACATGATGGCCAGCCAGATTTTTCGGCGTCCGAGCCGGTCCGCCGCCGCGCCCAGGAAGGGGGCCGTGGCCATCACGATCCACCCCGAATATTGGCTCCACTGGGAAATCAGGGCCTGGCCCTTGACCGGATCGCCCACCACCGTGCCGGCGACATAGGGCATGAAGATATAGATGACGATCAGGATGATGTAGGGATCGCGCGCGCCTTCGAGCATCGCCCACGACGCGCCGCCCAGGCTCAACCGGCCTTGCGGGTCATCGGCCGCCTGTGCGCTCTCCGACCTTTCGGCGCTGGAAACAGCCTCGCTCAAACCCATCCCTCCCGTGTCGTGGCCGCCTCGCATTGAGCCGGCTCTCCGTCCACGCCTGTCATCCGGCCCGTTCGTCGGCCTTGGGCGCCAACCTAACGAGGTTCGGCCGAATGTCAGCCAAATCTTCCTGCGCTCCGCCGACGGCCGGGACTCTCAGGGCGCGGTCCGGATATCGTAGAATCACCAACTGGCCCGACGTGGCCGGCAGGGTAGATTGGGTCTTCGCAGATTTGGGCGTTCCCGCCCCTAGGAGACCATGACGTGAACGCCGCCCCGGCCCCAACAGATGACGCGCCCGCGGTGATCGTGGTTTGGGACGCCGACCTCGGCATGGCGCTCGAAATGTCGCTGAACGGGGCGGGCTTCGGCGCGTTGCTCCCCGACGCCGCGGCGGACCTCTCGGAACTGCCCTTGCGGTCCCGGTCGCCCCTGATCATCTGCGCCGACATGCTGCCTAAGAACCCGCGCGCCATGATCGCCGCCATGCGCTTAGGGGGCTGGCGCGGTCTCGGTGTCGTGGTCACGCAGAACGCCGAACCCTGGGCCAAGCGTTTCGAGCCGGAGGATCGGTTCCATGTCCTCGAAATGCCCTTCATGAGCCACGATCTGATCGGGATGATCGTCGGCGACGGCGTGGCCTGCGAGGCGGCCGCCAAGAACGACCTCCCCAACCAGCTGATCTTGGGCTGTCCAGGAACGATGCCAGCGTCCGCCTGACGATCTACCCTCCTCAGCCGTTGAAGGCTGCGACCGCCAGACGGACTTCGATGCTCAGTAGCGCCAGGATACGGTCCAGCGACGATTCCGGCTGGTCGTCGAGTTCATCCCGGGCGAAATCCCGCAGCGCCATTTCGTGAGCCAGCAGGGTGGCGCAGAGATTCGGCTCCCTGTCGCCGTACATCGCCTTGAGGGCGCGGAAGCCGGCGACGCCGCGAATCGATCCCCCCTCTAGTTCGGCCATCCGGTCGAACCAGGATCCATCCGGCAGTGGCGCGAGGGTTTCCGCGGCCT
>CAIQDO010000347.1 GCA_903870555.1 uncultured Caulobacteraceae bacterium | reverse complement strand
GGTGACTGGAGTTCAGACGTGTGCTCTTCGATCTGCCCGAGCCAATCCTCGAGGGCCGCTGGATCGCGCCCGGCGCCCACGTCAATCTGGTCGGCTCGAGCACCGCCGCCACGCGGGAGGCCGACGACGCCCTGGTGGTCCGCGGCCGCCTCTTCGCCGACGATCGGCAGGGCGTCCTGGCCCAGGGCGGCGAGGTGATCCACGCCATGGCCGCCGGCCTGATCGACGAGAGTCATGTGCTGGCGGAGATCGGCGAGGTGATCGCGGGAACCAGGCCCGGCCGGCTCACCGACCAGGACGTTACCGTCTACAAATCGCTGGGGGCGGTCACCCAGGATCTCTATAGCGGCTGGGCTGTTTATCGCCGGGCCCTGGCTGAGGGACGCGGGACGGCGGCGCCGTTCTGACATGGCATGGTTTCTCGGTTTCGCCGGCTATAGGCCGAACTGGATTGGCCCGGATCTGCTTGCTGGTCTGACTTTGGCGGCGATCGCCATACCCGAACAGATGGCCACGGCGCGACTTGCCGGCCTGCCGCCGAACCTGGGCCTGATCGCCTTCATCGCCGGCGCCGTGGGCTTCGCCATCTTCGGCGCCGGCCGCCGTCTGTCCGTCGGGGCCGATTCGACGATCACCGCCATCTTCGCCGGCGCCCTGACACTGTTGGCGGCTGGCGGTTCGCCGCACTACGCCGCCCTGGCGGTCGTCCTCGCCCTGATCGTCGGCGCCCTGGTGACCACGGCGGGGATCCTAAAGCTAGGTTGGATCGGCAATCTGCTGTCCATTCCGGTGACCACCGGCTTTCTGTTGGGCATCGCGGCCCACATTGCCGTCTCCCAGCTGCCGGCGGCGCTTGGGGTAGGCAGTCCGGGCGGTGACCTGCCGGAGCAACTCCTCGCCCTGGCGAGTCGGGCGCGCGAAGTCCGCCTTCCGGCCCTGGCCGTCGCCTGCGGGGTCCTGATCGTCACCGACCTCGGCCACAGGCTCAGCCCGCGTCTGCCGGCGGCGTTGCTCGCGGTCGGTGTCGCCGCGGTGGCGGCGCGGGTTTTTGGCCTTGCCCCAGATGGCCTTGCCCCAGATGGCCTTGCCCCAGATGGCCTTGCCCAAGGCAGCCTGGCCGTCGTCGGATCCATCGCCGGTCGCTGGCCAGCGCTCGGCCTGCCCCACATCGCGGCGGCCGACCTGGCGGCGCTGGCGCCCCTTGCGCTGATCCTGACGCTGGTGATCATCGCCCAGACGTCGGCCACCGCCCGGGCGTTTCCGGACGACACCGAAGCGCCGGACATCGACCGGGATCTTGTCGGCGTCGGCGTGGGGGGCCTGATCGCGGGGATGATCAACGCCTTCCCGGTCAACGTCAGCCCGCCGCGCACGGCGGTGGTCGCCGATGCGGGCGGTCGCTCGCCCCTGGCCGGGCTGGCGGCGGCGGGCGTCGTGGCGGGCGTACTGGCCTGGGGCGGCGGCCTGCTCGCCACCATTCCCCAGGCCGCGCTCGCCGGCCTGATGCTGTTCGTCGCCACGCGGCTGGTTCGCCTGAACGACATCCTGGCGGTCTGCCGGGCCAGCCGGGCCGAGGGCGGCCTGATCCTGGCCACGGCGGCGGCGATGGTCGTGCTGCCGATCGCCAGCGGGGTCGCCGTCGGCGTCACCCTGTCACTGCTGCATGGCGCCTGGTCGAACGCTCGTGTGCGGGTGACGCGCCTGCGGCGGATCCCCGGCTCGACCGTGTGGTGGCCGCCCATCCCCGGACGGGCGACATGGGGCGAGAGTGTTCCCGGAGTCGCGGTGCTCGGTTTTTCCGCGCCGTTGATCTTTCTCAACGCGGACGCTTTCGCGCGCACCTTCCTCGGCGAGGCGCTATACAGCGCCGCCCCATCGAAATTGGTCGTGCTTGAGGCCGCCGGCCTGGTCGAGCTCGACTACACCGGAGCCCAGGCGTTGCGCCGGGTTGTGCTCGGGTGTCGCGCGGCGGGCGCGAGTTTCGCCGTGGCGCGGCTGGAATCCCCGGCGGCCCAGGCCGCATTCACGCGATTCGGCTTGTGGGATCTGATCTGCGAGGATCACGTATTCGAAACGGTCGCCCGGGCCATCGACGCCCTGGCGCCGGTCGTGAAGGCCTAGCCGAGAGCGGTCACCGCAGCTGGCGCGCCGGCAGGGCTGGTCAAGGCGCCCACGGCGCCGTGGCGGTCGCCGTCGTGATCCCGATCACGATGATTGCCATCTCGGTGGTCGTGGCGGCCCCACATGTCGCCGTCGGAGGCGCAGGCGGTCAGGGACAGGGCGGCGGCGACGGCCAGCAGGATCGGCAGGGTGGTTTTCATCACGGTGACCTTTGGCGTGGAATCGGCGCCGCGATCGGCGCCGCGATCAAGCTAAGGCTCCAAAAGCCGGAAGGTTCCCCTGCGACTGAACCGCGCCGGAACCGGCGGCGTAGACATCGCATTCAGCAAGCGCGCGGCCATCGCGGTCCGCTCGAAACCATGACGAGGACACCATGACCATTGGCGGAAAGATCGGCTTGGCGGCCTTGGCGGTCGCCCTGCTCGGCGGCGGCGGCGGCGCCTTCGCTGGAGAGGCGCAAGCGCCGGCGCCGGCAAAGCCCGTCGACCTGGCCCGATTCTACAGCGGATCCTGGGTCGAGATCGGGCGCCGGCCGATGAAGCTCACCGATGGCTGCGTCGCCGGAGCCACGGACTACAAGATCCTGTCGCCCACCCGCATCGACGTGCTCGACACCTGCCACGCCGACACGCCCGCCGGGAAACTCAAGGCCATCGGCGGCCCCGGAACGATCCTCGATCCGGGGACCAACGCCAAGCTGCATGTCAGCTATCGCTTCATGGGCTTCATCCCTGTGGCGCGCGACTATTGGGTGCTCGACCATGCCGACGACTACAGCTGGTTCATCTCGTCCGACCCGGCCTTCGCAAACCTGTGGATCTACACGCGCGATCCCCACGTCGACCCCGCGCTGCTGAAGACTCTGATCGCCGAAGCCAGGACCCTGGGCTACGACACGACGCGCCTGGAGTTTCCCGCCCAACCCTGACCGGCGGGTTCTAACCGCGACAGCCACGGCGGCCGGAGGGACCTCGGCCGCCGTGGCGACGCGGGCAAACGCGTCGGATTCGCCTCATGGGGGATCAAGGCGAAGGTGCGCCACCGGGGGGGACATCCGTTGGCGCAGAACCTGAGACGACGCGATCCGCCTGCCGCCTCAACAAATTCTCGCGCCGCCTTGCGGGCCGGCGACGACGGCTCATAGTGACCCGATGCAGACCCTTAAGATGATGATGGCGGAGCGTCTCGTCGCCTTTCCCCGCTTGGCGGTCGAGCGTGACGATCTGCGCCGCGCGGCTGTGGCGATTCTCGTCTGTCCGCTCGATGACGGGCGTCCCGCCTATGTCCTGACACGGCGCGCGCTGACCCTTCGCCGCGGCGCAGGCAACTATGCGCTGCCAGGGGGCGCCTGCGATCCGGGCGAGGACGCCGTCGCCGCGGCCCTTCGGGAGACCGCCGAAGAGCTGGGCGTCGTCCTGGGTCGCGACGCGGCGCTGGGACTGCTGGACGATTTCGTCACTCTCAGCGGCTTCGTGGTCACGCCGGTGGTGCTGTTCTCCGACGTGCCGGTGACCCTGCTGCCGGATCCCGCCGAGGTCGACGAGGCCTGGTTCAACCCCCTCGACGAACTCGATCATCCCGAGGCGCCCCGCAGCGAAGCCCATCCCGATGGCGGCGAACCGATCCTGCGGATGTTTGTCCGGGGCCGGTGGATCAATCCGCCCACCGCCGCCTGGCTCTACCAGTTCCGCGAGGCGGCGCTCCACGGCCGCGCCATCCGCGTCGGAGCCGTCGGCCAGCCGTCCTGGACCGCCTGAATGTCTACAGCCACCGGGCGACCGCGGTGAGGCCTGCGTAGCCGAGGGCCGCCATGGCTGGCGGCCAGATCAGGCAGACCGTCAGGTTGGCGGCCCAGAAGCGGGCCCGGCCGAGGCTCGACCAGCCGGCGAGGAACGGGGCCACCGAGGCCGTAACCCCCAGGAATCGGCTCAGGATGATCGCGGCGGCTCCGTAGCGTTCGAACAGGCTTTCCATCGCGGTCCGCGCCTTGGCCGGGATCCAGGTCGTCGCCAACCCGCGTCGGCGGACGAACACGCCGGCCTCGTAGGAGACGCCGTTGCCGAGCGCGCAGCCGGCCATGATCCACAGCAGCAGCCAGGGATCGAACACGCGGCCGGCGATGGCCGCGCCGATGGCGATCAGCGACGCGGTCAGGGGCGCGAAGGCGCCGACCAGCGGCAGGGTCTCGAACGCCCCTAACAGGCAGAGAAGCGGGCCGGCCAGGGCCTGGTGGGTCTTCAGGAATTCGAGGCCGCGCGTCACGGCGTCAGGCAGGCTCCCCATCGGTCTCCCATCGTTTCGTGGCGCCGGCCCGCTTGCGTCGCGGCCTCGGACACCCGATGTCTGCACCGAACGTTTGAACGAGGCAATTCGGCGAATGGCGGTGGATCTGACGAGGGGACGGGTGATCGTCACCTACGGGCGCAGCCTGATCGCCCTGACCATCGCCCAGTCCCTTGGCAGCCGAGGCGTCGAGGTGATCGGCTGCGACGACGTGGGCCTGACCGTCCTGTCCTTCTCCCGCTACGTCCGCAGCACCTTCGTCCATGCGCCGGCGTCGACGGATCCCGAAAAGTTCATCGACGATCTTGAGGCGGCGATCATCCGCTACAAGCCCGAGGACGACCGGCCCTATGTACTGATGCCCTGTTTCCAGGAAACCCGGCTGATCGCACGTCACGCCGAACGTTTGGAACGGCACATCACCATCGCCGCGCCCGATTTCGCGGCGGTCTGCGCCGTGGATCCGAAGGACAACCTGATGCGTACGGCCCGCGGCCTGGGCCTGCGCGTCCCGGACTCCTGCGTCGGCGAGGAGTGGCGGGCCGACGATCCGGCGCGTCCGGCGGGATTTCCCATGATGGTCAAGCCGGTCTGGGGCGTCGGGGGGCGCGGCGTGCGGCGGGTCGATGACGCCGAGGCGCTGGAGTCGGCCCTGTGCGAGAGTGAGGCCGCCGGCGAGACCCTGCTGATCCAGGACTTCATGCCGGGGGAGGACTATTGCCTGACCGCCCTGTTCAATCACGGGGTCCTGCAAACCGCCGCCGCCTATCACAACCTGTCCCAGTTTCCGCGTGGCGCTGGCGCCGGCGTGCTGCGGGAGACCGTGTCGGAGACGCCCTTCCTCGACACCGCCCGGGCCCTGTTTGGGCCGCTCGGCTGGACCGGGGTGGTTGAGGCGGATTTTCGATGGGATGGCGAGGGCGAACCGTGGCTGATCGAGGTCAATCCCCGCTTCTGGGCGGGCCTGTTTCATAGTGTCGAATCGGGCGTGGATTTCCCCTGGCTTCTTTACGAAATGGCGGTCACCGGCCATGTGGCCACCCCGTCGGCGCCGCGCCTGGGCCAGCGCACCCAGGTCGCCGGCCTCTATCTGTTGAGCGCGATCCAGGAGGTGGCCGATTCGGACGAAGGCTTCGCCGCCGCCCGCGCCGCCTGGGCCTCCGCCGCCCAACAGTTTCAAAGCGGTCGCTACATGGAGGCGGTCCGGGATATGGCCCGGGCCGTTGCTGAAGGTCCGGGCGAGGTCGCCCGGGCGGCGACTCGCCTGCGGACGGCTCTGATGTCGGCCAAAAACGCGCCAAGCGAGCTGTTTCGCTCCGAGGATCCGCTCGTCAGTCTGGGGATTCTGTTCATTGTGGCCTCACTGTTACGCCACGGTCGGCTGCCGCCCGAACTGAAGTACGACCCGCTCGCGAAGGACATGATGGTGCAGTGAGCCTGGACCCGAGACCCATTATCGGCGTCACCCGTCCCGACCGCGGCGATGGCCTGTCCTATGGTTGCGCCTGGTTGTCGCTTTGGCTCAGCGGCGCACGCCCGGTGGCGATCCGCGCCAGGGCGCCGCGCGAGGACCTCCGCCTTGACGGCCTGCTGCTCACCGGTGGCGCCGATGTTCATCCGATCCTGTTCCAGGACGCCCCCAAGGTCGGCTACGCCTATGATCACGGCCGCGAGGCGATGGAGCTGTCCTGGCTTCGCCGGGCCCGGTCGGGCGACCTGCCGACCCTCGGCGTCTGCCGCGGCGCCCAGTTGATGAACGTGGCGGCCGGCGGCGCCCTGCACATGGATCTCGCCCTGGCGTTTCCACGCACCCGCTATCCCGGCCACTGGCTCGAACAGTTGGTGTTCCGTAAGGCTGTGCGCATTGAGCCGGGTTCGCGCCTGGCCGCTGCGGCGGGCGACGGGGAGTTGTGGGTCAATTCCATCCATCGCCAGGCGATAGAGCGTCTTGGCGTCGGCCTCGTCGTCACCGCCCGCGAAAGCAATGGCGTCATCCAGGCCATCGAGGACCCCTCCCGCCGCTTCTGGCTTGGCGTGCAGTTTCACCCCGAATTCCTGTTCTACCGGCGCAGATGCCGGAACATCTTCCGCGCCTTCGTCGCCGCCGCCGGCCGGTTCGCCGACGAACGCCGCCTCCGTGCCGCCGCCGCGTCGGATCCGGGCGGCGCTCCCGCCGCGGCCTGACGGCGCGCGGCAGCAATCGGTCGATATCGGCAGGACCGGCTGGTAGGGTGACGGACTCATTCGGAGATTTCGATGTCGCGCACCGCCTGGCTCGCAGCCCTTCTCGCTCTTCCCATGGCCGTCAACGCCGCGCCGGCGCCGTCGACGGCGTCAGGGCCGATCGATCCCGGCCGGATGTCGGAGACCGCGCGGGTGCTCGGCTCCGACGCCTTCGAGGGCCGGGCGCCGGGCACGGCGGCGGAGACAAAGACGGTGGCGTGGCTGGTCGGCCGATTCACCGCCATGGGCCTGACGCCCGCGGGCGAAGGCGGCGGCTGGACCCAGGCGGTCCCGCTGGTTCACACCCGGATCAGCGCGCCGACGCGCCTGTCGATCACCGGCGCCGGGGCCGAGATCCCCCTCGTCCAGGGTCGCGACGCCTATGTCTTCACCGCCCGGCCGGCGGACGCGGTGGCCCTCGCCGGCGCCCCGCTGGTGTTCGTCGGCTATGGCGTCGCCGCGCCGGAGCGGGGCTGGGACGATTTCAAGGGGCTCGATCTGAAGGGCAAGATCGCCGTCGTTCTGGTCAACGACCCCGACTTCGAAGCGGCGCCCGGCGAGCCTGTCGCCGACAAGTTCGGCGGCAAGGCCATGACCTATTACGGCCGCTGGACCTACAAATATGAGGAGGCCGCCCGTCGAGGCGCCGCCGGCGTGCTGATCGTCCACGACACCGCCGGCGCGGGCTATCCGTGGTCGGTGGTGATCGCGCCGCAGGGCGAGACCTACGACATCGTCCGTCCGCCCGGCGCCGTGCAGGCCCTGCCGCTGCAAGGATGGATCCAGCAGGATGTCGCCGTCGACCTGTTCCGCCGCGCGGGCCTGGATTTCGCGGCGCTGAAGGTCGCCGCCCGCCGCGCCGATTTCCATCCCGTCGCCCTCGGCAAGGCCAGACTGGCCGCCCAGGCGCGGGTGGCTCACGAAATCGTCGAGAGTCATAACGTTCTGGCCAAGATCCCCGGCGCGGTGACGCCCGACCAGACGGTGATGTTCGCCGCCCATTGGGACGCCTATGGAATCGGCGCGCCCGACGCGACCGGCCGCACGATCCGGGCCGGCGCAAACGACGACGGCATGGGTGTCGCCGGCGTGCTTGAGATCGCCCGCGCCTTCGCCAATGGTCCGCCGCCGGCGCGAACCGTGGTGTTCGCCCTGTGGACCGCCGAGGAGCGCGGCCTGTTGGGATCGGCCACCTACGCGGTCCATCCGCTCTTCCCGCCCGCGACCATGGCCGCCAACCTGACGATGGATATTCTCAACACCGCCGGCCCGTCCCGGGACGTCGTGCTGATCGGGGCGGGCCAGGACAGTCTGGAAGGCGATCTCGCCGCCGCCGCCGCCCGCCAGGGCCGCGCCCTGACCCCCGACACCCGGCCCGAACGCGGGCTGTTCTATCGCGCCGACCATTTCTCGCTGGCCAAGCAAGGCGTCCCGACCCTGCTGCTGATGGCTGTCGGCGGCGGTCCGGACCTGGTCGAAGGCGGCCGGGCGGCGGGCGATCGCTGGGTCTCCGACTACACCGACACCTGCTACCACAAGACCTGCGACGTCTGGAGCGCGGACTGGGACGTCCGCGGCGCGGCCCAGGACGTCGATCTGCTCTATGAGGTCGGGCGCGATCTGGCCAATTCCAAGCGCTGGCCGACCTGGAACGCGGGATCGGAGTTTATCGGCGTGCGCGACGCCACCGCGTCGCAGCGCCGCTGATCGTCGACTGGAGGAAGGAACGGCGGCGGGTCTGAAGGGTTTCTCTGCCGAGTCTTTAACCGGAGAACCCCCATGCACCGCACCGTCACGGCCCTCTACGAAACCCTGGCCAAGGCCGAGACCGCCCGCGCGGCCCTGCGCGCCGCCCATCTCGGCGATGACGTCGACATCCGCGACCAGAGTGGCGCCGGTCCTCTGGACGCCCATGGCTCCGACAACTGGCTGAAGGGCCTGTTCGGCGGCCACGTCGATGGCCATGCCTATGCGGAGGGTCTCCGCCGCGGCCATTACCTGCTCGCCGCCAGGGTCGACGATCTCAACGAGATCCGCGCCGCCGCGATTCTCGATGCCGCGGCGCCGGTGGATCTGACCCGGGCCCAGATCGCCTGGGCCGCGGATGGCTGGAGCCCGCAGGCCCAGGCCCACGACGCATTGGCCTAACGGCCGGCCGGCGGGCCGCTCAGCCGAACGGTCGCACACCGATCAGCAGCGGGTGGCCCCAGACGGCGAAGGCGACGAACAGCAGCACGCCGACGACGATCGTTCCCGCCGTGGCCACGAGGCTCGATCCCGGCGCCGCTGTCGACGCGACTCCGCCTGTACGACGACGCAGCGATGCGAAATCAAGGGCGGCCCAGACCAGGAACCCGCCGAACAGCGCCAGGGCCGGCGGCGAGGATTTCACCAGCAGGTGGCCGAGCGCCCAGAAGCCGACGCCCAACACCATCGGGTCGCGCACCGCCGCCTTGATGGCGTTGCGCGGCCAGTAGGCGGCGACCTGAAGAATGAACCCCGCCAGCACCAGCAGGGCGGTGACATGCTGGGCGCCCGCCGGCTTCGGCCACAGCGCCGCGGCGCCGCGGGCGTCGCCATAGCCCTTGATGATCAGCCCGAAGCCGATCAGCG
>CAIQDO010000346.1 GCA_903870555.1 uncultured Caulobacteraceae bacterium | reverse complement strand
GGCTGGACGCATCGCCAGAAAACCTTGAGGCTTTCGAGGCGATCGAGCGCCTGGACGCCGACATCGTCGCCGAAGGGCCAGCGATCGTCGCCCGCCTGGTCCGACCGTCGGCGGAAATCCTGCAATTCAAACCCCGGCAGGCCGAGCCGGCGGCGCGCCACGATCATCGGCGCGCCATCGCGGCCGGCCTCGTGGCCGTGGCCATCGCCGCCGGCTTCGCGGGCTGGAAGGCCTCACAAGGCGTCTCGCAGGTCTACGCCACCGGCCCAGGCGCCGCGAGGGCGATCACCCTGGCCGACGGAACCCGTATCCATCTGGACGCCAACTCCCGGCTGTCCGTTCGCCTGGGATGGTTCGGCAGGCGCGCGAAACTCGAAGAGGCGCTCGCCAGCTTCGACGTGGCGAAGGATTCCAACCGCCCGTTCGTGATCGAGGCCGCCGACCAGATGGTGCGCGTCGTGGGCACGGAATTCGTGGTTCGCGACTACGGCCGCGTCGTCGACGTCTCGGTTCGCCGGGGCGTGGTGTCGGTGTCGACAGCCGGTGGCGGCCCCGAGACGCGGCTCACGCCAGGGTGGTCGCTTCGGCACGTCGTGAATTCCGAAACCAGCGAAACACGCCGTGTCGACCCCGACGCCGCCTTCGCCTGGGTCAAGGGTCGACTGGTGTGCCACAAGCAGCCGCTTGGCGAGATCGTCGCCTATCTGAACCACCGCTATCGCACGCCAATCCACCTGACCGCGAAGGCGGCGGCCCTGACGTTCTCGGGGGTCCTCGACCTCAACGGCGAGGAAGAGGATGTCGTACGACGCCTTGCCGCCTATGTTTCCTTGACAGTCCATCGTTCTGAGAGCGGCATTGTTCTAGACTGACGGCATGACCACCGTGACCCGACCGCCGGATCCAGGTCGCCCTGGAGCGTGGCGACCGCCGTTCGCCCGCCCGGCGGTCACGAGTCTGGCGGTGACCTGTCTGGCGGTCACCGGTCTGGCGGCCCCTGGCGTCTGGGCGCAATCGCCCGTTGTGACCTTCGACATCCCTTCGAAGCCGACCGCCGCGGCCCTCGTCGATTTCGCCGTCCAGGCGAAGATCTCCCTGGGACTTCAGGCGGCCGCCGCCTGCGCCGGCCCGGCCCCGGCATTGATCGGCCGCTACGCCGTCGAGGCGGGACTCGATCGGCTGCTGACCGGTACGGGCTGCGGCTACCGCCGCCTCGATGACCGCGCGTTCGACATCATCGCCCCACGGCGGACCCCGCGACCGCCCGCCGAGACGCCGACCGCGTCGGCGCCGGAGCCCAAATCGGCCACGGCCCCCGTGACGGAGCTGATCGTGGTGGCCACGCAGCGGGCGACCCGCGCCGACCGCCTCGCCTATGCGGTGTCGTCGATTTCGACCGAGGGCCTGCAACATCAGGGCGTGCGCGACATGTCCGACCTTGCCTTGGTCAGCCCGGCGATGACGATCACCAACCTGGGCATGGGACGCGACAAGGTGCTGTTAAGGGGCCTTTCTGACGGACCGCTGACCGGCCTCACCCAATCTCTTGTCGGTCTCTACCTCGACGACACCCGACTGACGTTCAACGCTCCCGACCCCGATCTTCGCCTGGTGGATGTCGACCGGGTCGAGGTGCTTCGGGGCCCGCAGGGCGCACTGTATGGGTCAGGATCCCTGACCGGCGTCGTGCGCGTGGTCTCGGCGAGCCCCGATCCCCTGCGCCAGGCGGCGGCGCTGGCGGCGACGGTCGGTCTGACAAATGGGGGACTCCCGTCGCACGCCGTGGACGTCATGCTCAACGTCCCGCTTCTCGCCGGCCACGCCGCCGTGAGGCTGGTGGGCTATCACGAACTGGACGGCGGCTATGTCCGCGACACCCTGCTGAACATCGATCACGCCAATCGCACGCAGCGCGAAGGGGTGCGACTCACCGGGAGCCTGGACCTCGACGATCGGTGGCGGCTGACCGGCGGCGCGCTTTGGCAGGATATCGCCGCGGCGGACACGCAATATACCGAACGCGTTCGCGGGCGTATCATGAGAAACGTTCAGATCGCCGAACCCCACGACAACGATTTCAGCGCGTTCCACCTGCGTCTGGCGGGAGACCTGGACTGGGGCTCGGTACGGACCTCATTGGCCTACATCCGCCACAGCCTGTTCAGCCGATACGACGCCAGCGACTCCCCTCCTGCGCCGATTCCGTACGGCCCCGCGGCTTTCGACGAGCGCGACCACATCGAAAGCATCGTGGCGGACGCGACGGCGATCTCGGCCGGCGCCGGCCGCTTCCAGTGGCTGGCCGGAGCGTTCTACGCCCACACATGGCAGTCCAGCCACTCGATCCTGACCTCGCTCGCGGTTCCAGCTTCGGTGCGATACGAGGAACTAAGGCGGGACAACCTCGACGAGGGCGCGCTTTACGGCCAAGCCACCGAACGGCTCTTCCGCGGCCTTGAGGTCACAGTCGGCGGTCGGCTGTTCGCCTCGGGCGACCAAGTGACGAGCGTCGGCAAGGCCTCCTTCGGCAGCCCATCGACTCCCTTCACGGGACGGGTCGGCCAGGCGGGCTTCGCGCCCAAGATCATCATCGCCGAGCGTGTCGCCCCGTGGCTGCTGATCTATGCCCAGACCGACGAAGGCTATCGGGGTCCCGGCATCAACACCGCCGCCGCATCCACCGAGACGCTGCACGACCCCGGCGGCGCGGAACCCTTGCGGGTCTTCAAGGGCGACGAACTCTGGAGTGTGGAGGCCGGCGGCAAGCTGACGGCGCTGGACGGACGTCTGAGGCTGGACGTCGCCGTTTTTCAAGTTGAGTGGCGCAACATCCAGAGCGACCAGCTGCTGATGTCCGGTCTGCCCTACACCGCCAATGTCGGACATGCCCGCAATCTGGGCGTCGAGGCGGAGGGCCTGTTTCGCTCCGGCGCCCTGGAACTGCGCGCGGAAATGCTGATCAACGAACCCGAGCTGGACAAGGCCAATCCCGCCTTTCCGATCCTGAGCCAGAACGGGCTCGGCGTGGTGCCCGATCATACCTTCGGCGCCAGCGCCCACTACGATTGGAGACTCTGGGACGGATGGTCGCTGGGCCTCGACACCCGCTGGACCTATGTCGGCGTGTCGCACCTGATGCTCAACATCGCCTCCCTGCCGCCGATGGGCGACTACGCCACCGGACGCGTGGCGGCGACGCTGGCGAACGATCATTGGCGCGTCACCCTCGCCGCCGACAATCCCGCCGACGTGCAAGGCAACACCTTCGCCTATGGCAACCCCTTCACCGTTCGCTACCGGCAGCAGGTCACGCCCCTGCGGCCCCGGACAATCACCCTCGGCGTGGCGGTGAATTACTGATTCGAGCCGGTATTTGAATTTTCAGCGCCGTTAGGGGCTTGGCGCGCGGCCCGGATAGCGATTGTCTAGAAAAAAACAGGAGGAACGCCAGATGACATCCGCCAAGATCAATCCCAATGGACCGCTGAAGGGCAAGGTCGCCCTGGTCACCGGCGCCAGTCGAGGAATCGGCGCCGCGATCGCCGCTCGCCTGGCCATGGAAGGCGCCCGGGTCGCCGTTTCCGCCCGGACGGCCGAGGCCGGCGAAAGCCGCCTGCCCGGCACGTTGCACGAGACCATCGACCGCATCCGGGCGGCCGGCGGCGAGGCGGTGCTGATCAAGGCCGATCTGGCCCAGGCCCGCGAACGTGAACGGCTGATCGAGGAGACCCTCATGGCGCTCGGCGAGGTCGACATCCTGATCAACAACGCCGCCATCACCTATTTTTCGCCGGTGACGGAGTTCACCGAAAAACGCTTCAAGCTGATGATGGAGGTGCAGGTCTATGCCCCCTTCCATCTCTCCCAGCTGGTGCTGCCGGGGATGAAGGCGAGGCGGAGCGGGTGGATCGTCAACATCTCCTCCCCCGCCGGCATTGATCCCAAGCCGCCCTATGGAACGCGCGGCCACGGCGGCACGGTCTATGGCATGTGCAAGGCGGCGCTGGAGCGGTTCTCCACGGGACTGGCCTCGGAGGTGTTCGCCGATGGGATCGCGGTCAACGCCGTCTCCCCAGGGCTCGTCGACACGCCCGGGGTGGCTGTCCACGGCCTGATCAACGAGGCGACCAAGGACAGGGTGCAACCGATCGAGTTCATCGCCGAAGCGACCTACCGCCTGGCGTCGGGCGATCCCGCCGTGCTCACGGGCCGAATCGCCTACGCGGAGCCCCTTCTCGCGGAACTCGGCCTGACGCCGTCCGCGCTGATCTGAAGCCCGTGCCGATCAGCCGATCAGATCGCGGTGCTCGGCGCTGCGGCTCAGCCAGGCCGCCGCGTAGCCGCAGATCGGCGTGATCTTCAACCCCTCGCGGCGCGCCCAGGCCGCGAGGGCCTCCATGAACCGGCCGGAGGCGCCCGTCCCTCGAAGGGCCGGCGGCGCCTCGACGTGGTCGATCATCACCCGCCCATCGCCGCGCCGATAGTCGGCGAACACAACCTGCCCGGCTTCGACCCTCTCAAGACGGCCCGTGGCCGGATTATCGTGCAATGTTGTCATCAAACTCGCCTCCTGAGCGTCACAGGAACAATGCCGCACCCAGAACCATTTCAGATTTGAAAAACTGTCGCTAGGGTTTCCCAGCAGTTACGGATTCGTTGGGGGGGTACGGGGAAATCGAAATGCGCATGGCGGCCATGACGCGGGCGGGGGCCCTCGCGGGCATCGCGATTCTTGGGGGTTGCGCCAAGCCGTCGACCGACGGGGCGTCCGTCGCCCCACCCGCGCGGCGCGCCGGCCTGTGGGAGCAGGTGATGACGCGCGACGGCAAGCCGGGCCGTCTGGGCAAGCTGCAGATCTGTCTGGACGCCGCGACCGACGCCCGCGTCTCGGCGTTCGGCCGGCGATTCAACAGCGCCGCCTGCCAGAAGTCCGTGACGCGCGATGGCGGCGTCTACCGATTTACCGCAAGCTGCACGCGGGAGAACGGCGCGACCGTGAAGACCACCGGCGTCGCCACCGGCGACTTCACCCAGAACTATAGGGTGCGATCGGAGATCGATGTCAGCGGGGCGAGTCTCGAGGCGATGAATGGCATGCACACCGTCGAGGTGAACGGCCGCTACCTCGGCGCCTGCCCGGACGACATGCGGCCCGGCGACGTCAGTCTCGGGGGCGGCCTGAAGGTCAATATCGACCGGCTGCCGCAGATCGCCAAGGCGATGGGCGGGAACTGACGCCCGCGCGGGTTCGCCGCGGACGCTCGGTTCAGAACCGCTCGACCGCCATGGCGACCGCTTCGCCGCCACCGATGCACAGCGACGCCAGCCCCTTTTTCTCATCGCGCGCCTCCAGGGCCGACAGGAGGGTGGCGAGGATGCGGGCGCCGGACGCGCCGATCGGGTGGCCCAGGGCGCAGGCGCCGCCGTTGACGTTGAGCTTCTCGCGGGGAATATCCAGGTCGCGCTGGGCGATCATCGCCACCACGGCGAAGGCCTCGTTGACCTCGAACAGATCGACGTCGTCGACACCCCAGCCGGCGCGCTTCAGGGCCTGACGCATGGCCGGGACCGGGGCGGTGGTGAACAGGCCCGGGGCGTGGGCGTGGGCCCCGTGGCCGGCGATCCGCGCGATCGGGGTCAGGCCAAGCCGTTCGGCCGTCGAGGCGCGCATCAGCACCAGGGCCGCGGCGCCGTCGGAGATCGACGAGGCGTTGGCGGCGGTGATGCCGCCGTCCTTGGCGAAGGCGGGCTTGAGGGTGGGGATCTTGGCGGCGTCGGCCTTGAGCGGTTGCTCGTCCTGGGTGACGGTCTCGACGCCCTTGCGATCGGTGATCTGGACCGGGGTGATCTCGCGGACAAAGGCGCCGTCCCGCACCGCGGCCTGGGCGCGGCCGAGGCTCTCGATGGCGTAGGCGTCCATGTCCTGGCGGGTGAACTGATAGGCCGCGGCGGTTTCCTCGGCGAAGGCCCCCATCAGCTTGCCGGCGTCATAGGCGTCCTCGAGGCCGTCGAGGTACATGGAATCCATAACCTTGTCGTGGCCGATACGGGCGCCGCCGCGATGCTTGGTCAACAGGTAGGGCGCGTTGGACATGCTCTCCATGCCGCCGGCGATGACGATGTCGGCCGACCCCTCCGCGAGAGCGCCGTGGGCGAGGATGGCCGCCTGCATGCCCGAGCCGCACATCTTGTTGACCGTGGTCGCCTGGACGTTTTGCGGCAGCCCCGCGCCGAGCGCCGCCTGGCGGGCCGGCGCCTGACCCAGGCCGCCCGGCAGGACGCAGCCCATGATGATCTGGTCGATCGACTCACCGGCGACGCCCGCCCGTTCCACCGCCGCGCGCACGGCCGCGGCCCCGAGCTGGGTGGCGCTGGCGCCGGCCAGGGCGCCCTGGAAACCGCCCATGGGCGTGCGGGCGTAGGACACGATGACGATGGGATCGGCGGACATGACAGCTCCTGGAGCCAGAGAAAGGAAGACGGCGCCTCAGACGGTCGCCGCGGCGATGAAGCCGCCGCCCAGCACCCGGTCGGGATCGGCGGCGTCGTAGAGCACGCAGGCCTGGCCCGGGCTGACCGCCTCCTCCGGCGCGTCGAAGGCGACCTCGACGGCGCCGTCGGCCCCGAGGCGCAGGCGCGCGGGCGCTGGCGGCCGGGTGGAGCGCACCCGCGCCAGCACGGCCTTGCCCGCCGCGGCCGCATCCGCGATGGTGGCCTCGTCGCCCAGCCAGTTGGTTTCCTTGAGGATCAACGCCGGCGCCAGCAGGGCCTCGCGCGGGCCGACGACAACCTCCCGACGCGCCGCGTCGAGCCGGACCACGAACAGCGGATCGCCCACGGCGATGTTCAGGCCGCGCCGCTGACCGACGGTGTAGCGGGTGACGCCCTCATGACGGCCAAGAACCCGGCCGTCGAGGTGGACGATGTCGCCCGCCTGGGCCGAGCCCGGACGCAGCCTGTCGATGACGGTGGTGTAGCGCCCCTCGGGGACGAAGCAGATGTCCTGGCTGTCGGGCTTGTCGGCCACCGACAGGCCCAGGTCGCTCGCCGCCGCGCGCACGGCGTCCTTTTCCAGATCGCCGAGCGGAAAGCGCAGATAGGCCAGCTGCTCGCGGGTGGTGGCGAACAGGAAATAGCTCTGGTCGCGGGACGGATCGGCCGCCCGGCGAAGTTCGGGTCCGTTCGGGCCGTCGACCCGCCGGACATAGTGACCGGTGGCCAGGGCGCCGGCGTCGAGGTCCCGCGCCACCTGCAGCAGGTCGCGGAACTTCACCGTCTGATTGCAGCGGATGCAGGGGACCGGCGTCTCGCCGCGTTCGTAGGCGCCGGCGAAACCGTCGATCACCGCCGCGTGGAACCGGCTCTCGTAGTCGAGGACATAGTGCGGGATGCCGATGCTCTCCGCCGCCGCGCGGGCGTCAAGGATGTCCTGGCCGGCGCAGCAGGCGCCCTTGCGGTTCACCGCCGCGCCGTGATCGTAGAGCTGCAGGGTGACCCCGACCACGTCGTAACCGGCGCGGCGCAGCAGCGCCGCCGTGACGGTGGAATCGACGCCGCCCGACATGGCCGCGACGACGCGCGCGCCCGTCGGCAGGGCCGTCGCACGCCGGGCCGCGTCTTCGGCGACGCCGATGCCGGGGAAAGGGAGTGTCATGGCCGTCACATAGGGCGCGCGGGGCCATTTGGCGAGGGCGGCGGGTCAACAGGCGGCATTGCTCCGGGCCGCCCGCGCTGATAGCCGTCCCGTTTCCACCGCCGTGAAGGCTTGCGAGGAATGACGGTCATGGCTCCGATCAACGGGGATTTGGCGAAGGTCGCGGTCAAGAGCCGGGTATGGGCCTTGCTGACCTTCGACCGCCTGATCACCGGCCAGGTTCTGCACCTGGTCTATTGGGCGGGACTGAGCATCATCGTGGTCGCCGCCTTCGCCGTGATCGGGGCGAGCATCGGCGTGGCCATTCGCGAACCGGGCCTGGCGTCGTTCCTGCTGGCGATCCCGGTGCTGGTGGTCGGGCTGCTGGTGGTTGGCGTGCTCGGCCTGATCTGGCGGGCGTTCTGCGAGTTCTATGTGGTGGTGGTCCGCATCAGCGACGACCTGTCGGCGCTGCGCCCGTCGATCACGAAAGATTCATTAGACGACGCAAATTGATTCTTGGCTTGACTCGCCAAATCACCCTACCGATTCGCTACCGGGCGTTAACCTTTTGGCCGTTTAGATTAACGGCCGGTCGCGCTCTCCAGCGGCTTGATGAGGGTGATCCATGCGCGTTTTGCTGATCGAAGATGATTCCATGGTGGCCCGGGGCATAGAGCTCAGCCTGAAGGCCGAGGGTTTCAACGTCTATTCCACCGATCTTGGCGAGGAGGGCGTCAACCTGGCCAAGGTCTATGAGCAGGACATCATCCTGCTTGACCTCAGTCTTCCGGACATGAGCGGCCTGGATGTGGTGCGCACGCTGCGCGCCGCCAAGATCGAGACGCCGATCATGATCCTGTCCGGCAGCGCGGAGATCGAGACCAAGGTCAAGAGCCTCGGCGTCGGCGCCGACGACTACATGACCAAGCCCTATAACCGCGAGGAGTTGATCGCCCGCATCCACGCCGTGGTGCGCCGGTCGCGTGGCCACGCCCAGTCGGTGATCCAGACGGGCGACATCATCGTCAATCTCGATGGCAAGACCGTTGAGGTGAACGGCCAGCGCGTTCACCTGACCGGCAAGGAATATCAGATGCTGGAGCTGCTCTCCCTGCGCAAGGGCACCACCCTGACCAAGGAAATGTTCCTGAACCACCTCTATGGCGGGATGGACGAGCCCGAGGTGAAGATCATCGACGTGTTCATCTGCAAGCTGCGCAAGAAGCTCAACCTGCTGGCGAAGGACGACTATATCGAGACGGTGTGGGGCCGCGGCTATATGCTGCGCGATCCGCAGCCCGTCCCGGCCTGAGGCGCTCACTCCAGCGGATCGGGATCGTCGTCGTCGTCGAGAATGGGGACGGCGCTGCGCTGGTGGAACGGCGAGCACCGGGGCCGCGAGAACGGCTCGGGTTTCCAGCCGTCGCCCTGCCAGCG
>CAIQDO010000345.1 GCA_903870555.1 uncultured Caulobacteraceae bacterium | reverse complement strand
GGCCAGGAACGCCCCGACCCACATACCGCGCGAGCCGAGATAGTTGGCGGGCACATAGCCGGGCGCGGCGTCGAGCAGTTGCACGGTCTTGCCGCCGCGCTTGAGGTCGATGGCCAGTTCCGCGCCTTCGCCGGCGCCCCAGATGATCACGCTCTCGCCGACTGGCCGGGCGCCGACGCGGGCCATGGCCTCGTCGAGGGTCAGGGCGAAGCCGCTGGCGCGGGCGGCCTCCAGGCCGGCGACGGCCGGCACGCGCGGCGCGGCGCCGGTGGCGATGACCACCACGTCGGGCGCCTCGGCCAGGATGGTTTCGGCCGTGGCTTCGACGCCCAGGCGCACGTCGACGCCCAGCTTGGCGATCATCGTGCGGTGGTAGTCGGGCTGATAGCGCAGCATCTCCATGTTGGGGATGTTGGGATAGTTGCCGGCCCAGTCCATCGCCCCGCCGAGGGTCGTGGACTTCTCGATCAGGGTGACGTGGTGGCCGATGCGCTTGGCGGTGATGGCGTATTCCATGCCGCCCGAGCCGCCGCCGATCACCAGCACTCGCTTGGGCTCGCCGGTGGCGTGGATGCGGTACTCGTCGTCGCGGCCGAATTCGGGATTCTGCGCCGAGCCGGCCCAGCCCTTGGCGAAGATGTTGCCCTGCAGCAGCGAGGCGCCGGTGTGGGTCGAGCGGCGGATCTCGTCGAACCGGCCGGTCAGCATCTTGTTGGGGAACTCGGGATCGTCCAGCGACAGGCGGCAGACGCCCGCGAAGTCCGCTCCCGCGTCCTCGACCATGGTGTGCAGGTGTTCGGGGGTGATGAGGTTGGCCGAACCGATCAGCGGCATGTCGACGCCGCCGGCGACCAGCGCCGCGCGCAGGGTCTGGATGTTCTCCAGGTTGATCACCTTGCGAGTGAAGAAGCCCGGGCCGATGAATTCGGTGGAGTGGACGTCAGGGCGGCGGCTGGGCGCGCCCAGCATCGAGCCGAAGGTGCAGTCCAGCGCCGCGATGCCCAGGGCCTTTAACCGCGGGGCGTAGTGCTTGGCGAAATAGGCGATGTCGTAACCGCCGGCGAGGTTCTCGTCGCAGCATAGCCGCGGGATGATCGGGAAGTCCTTGCCGCATAGGGCCTGGGTGCGCTGCAGGATCTCCTCGCAGAACAGGAAATGGTCGGCGTATTTGTCGGTGCGGCCCTGGTTGGACAGCAGCGACAGATTGGTGTGCGGCAGGGAGCCGTGACAGAAGTGGAACGACACGAAGTCGAAGCCGGCCTCGCGCGACCGCCGCGCCGCCTGGGCGAAATCCTCGACCAGCTGCTCATAGACCTCGGTCGGCACGACGCCGCTGTCCTTGTTGCCGATGACATAGGCGTTGCTCGGTCCCCAGGCGACGGTGCCGGGAATCCAGCCCTGCTGGGGCTTCAGCGGCACGGTCGTGCCCAGGCCGGGGATCAGGCCGCCGTAGAACAGCTGGATGCCGGCCAGGCTGTCGTTGTTCTTGATCTCGGCCACCGTGTCGCGGAACTCGATGACGTAGTCCTCGTCATAGAGGCCGAGCATCCGCTCGTTGATCAGCCCGTCCTTGC
Source organism: uncultured Caulobacteraceae bacterium (assembly GCA_903870555.1). GTDB lineage: Bacteria > Pseudomonadota > Alphaproteobacteria > Caulobacterales > Caulobacteraceae > Acaudatibacter > Acaudatibacter boreus. The sequence continues at coordinate 1,575 of CAIQDO010000345.1, read as the reverse complement.
GCACGCAGGTGGCGCCGACGACCGTCGCCGCGAACCCGCCTCGCGCGATCGAGCCATAGGCCGCCGCCAGCCGCCGGGTGGCGTAGCCCTGAGGGTCGGACATGTTGAGCGTGGTCGGCTCGTGGATCAGCCGGTTCTTGAACGTCAGGCCGCCCGCTTCGAAGGGCTCGAACAGCTTGCTCATCGGCGTCTCCCCGGCCGCCTCTCGCGGGCGGCTAGTTAATTAAGTCCGTTGGATAAATCGAACGATTTAGTAGCCTCGGGGTGGCGGGGGCGTCAACCGGAATGCGGGGACCGCGGCGAGACGCCTCTCTCCCCCCTGGGGGAAGTTGGCCAACCGCTTCTCCAAATCACCGCAATGTCCGGCTAGCCCATCGTCAGTCCGCTCAAGGACTTGCCCGCTTTTCAGCCTATTCCCTACCAGTTTCATCGTCACCTCCGCGCGCGCTACGGCTGGCGCTGCGGCCGCCGTCGGGCTATTTAGTGGATAACACTAGATGGAGGTCGGCCCATGGACCGAGCGATCACCGCCAGCGACGCCAACCAGCACTTTTCCGAGATGCTTCGCGACGTGCAGCGCGGTGAGGCGTTCGTCGTGACCTCGCGAGGCCGTCCCGTCGCCCGCGTCGTTCCGGTCGACACTGTCACCCGTAAGGCCGACGTCTACAACCTGCTGCTGTTCCTCGACGGCCTGCCCCGGCGCAGCGCGGGCGCATGGAGTCGCGACGACCTCTACGAATGATGCGGATCGCTTTCGACAGCAACATCCTCGCCTATCTGGCCGGCGTCGATCGCGTGGCGGACGATGGCCCGAAGATCGTTCGAGCCCGAGCTGTCCTGACGGACCTGTCGGGGCGGGCGACATTGGTTGCCCCCGCGCAGACCCTGGGCGAGTTGTTCGTTGTGCTGCTCCGCGCCGGGACCACACGTGAAGGCGCGCGGGACATCGTCCTGAAGTTTCGTCAGACGTTCGGCGGCGCCGACACTGGAGACGAGACGCTGCTTTCGGCCCTCGATCTCGTCGTCGCCCACAAGCTGCAACTCTGGGACGCCCTGATCCTCAGCGCCGCCGCGGACGCTGGCTGCGAAATTCTGCTTTCCGAGGACATGCAGCACGGATTTGTCTGGAGAGGGGTTACGGTGGTCAATCCGCTGGCGGTTCCCATGATGTCCTGGTTCAGCGGCTGAACTCACCGCCGACTTGCGTTCAGGCCGCCTCGATTGCCTTCTTCGCGGCGACAACGAGGAACCCTGACCGTGTGTAGCCGTGACTCTCGGCGTAGGCGTCGATCGAACGCAAGGCGTCTTCCGGCATGGTGATGTTGACGCGCACCGACCTGGCGCCCACGGTCGGCGCCGGAACAAGCACAGGCGTCCCCGTGCGGTTCTCCGGGGCGGCCATGATGAGGCTCATTGCGGTCGGCTCAGGGATCGCCTCGCCATCGTCCGCCATGAGGCTGATGTGGCCCTCCAGCGCCTCGCGGCCCATGGCCAGCGCCTCATCGAGCGTGGAGCCCGCCGAGATGCAGCCCGGAAAGTCGGGAAAGGAGATCCCGAAATCGCTGTCGGACTCCT
>CAIQDO010000344.1 GCA_903870555.1 uncultured Caulobacteraceae bacterium | reverse complement strand
CGCCTTGGCGTAGCCTGCCGTTCAACGGGCGCAACGGCCGTCCGCCCCGGACAGGGAGACCGTGGATGGAAAGCTCGGCGCGGAACGGCGACACGGTGACGGCCGCCCTGGCGCGACGCCTGCTGGCGATGCGGTCGGCGCCGCTGTCGGACGAAGCCGCCACAGTGGGCAAGCAATGTCTGCTCGACTGGCTGGGGGTGACCCTGGCGGCGCGGCGCGAGCCGCTGGTCGCGATTCTGACAGAGGAACTGGCGCGCGGCGACAACGGCGGTAGCTGCAGCCTGATCGGTCTCGGGCGTCGCGCCGGCCTGCTGGACGCCGCGCTGATCAACGGCGCCGCCGGCCACGCCCTCGATTTCGACGACGTGATTTCGCCGATGGGGCACCCGACCGCCCCAGTGGCCCCGGCCGTGCTGGCCCTGGCCGAATTCCTCGGCGCCTCGGGCGAGGCCGTGGTGCGCGCCTTCATCACCGGCGTTGAGACCGAGTGCCGAATCTCCGCCCTGATGGGTCCGTCGCACTACGCCAAGGGATGGCACACGACGGCCACTTTCGGGACGCTCGGGGCGGCGGCCGCGGCGGCGGAGCTGCTCGGCCTCGACGAGACGCGCCTGCTCCACGCCCTGGGGATCGCCGGCACCCAGGCCGCCGGATTGAAGTGCGTGTTCGGCACCATGTCCAAGCCGCTGCACGCGGGAAAGGCGGCCTACAGCGGCCTGCTTGCGGCACGGCTGGCGGCGCGCGGCTTCACCAGCAGCACCGACATCCTGGGCGCCGGCCAGGGTTTCGCCGACACCCAGTCCACCACCGCCGATCCGGCCGCGATGGACGAAGACAGACCTCAGCCCTGGGTGACCCGGGCGCTCTTCAAATATCACGCCGCCTGCTACCTGACGCACAACGCCATCGAGGCCGCCAACGCCCTGCGCCGGACGCACGCCCTCGCGCCCGAAGATGTGGAGGCGGTGCTGATCGAGGTCGGAAGCGTCCATCTGGGCGTGTGCAACATCGAGGCGCCACGTACGGGGCTGGAGTGCAAGTTCTCGCTGCGCATGACCAGCGCCCTGGCGCTGTCGGGCGAGGACACCTTCGACGACGCCCTGTTCTCCGACCAGACCGCCAACCGACCCGACCTGACCGCCCTCTGCGCAAGGATCCGGGTCGAACCCACGGCGAAGAGTGCGGCGACCCGGGTGACCGTGCGCCTGACCGATGGCCGCGAGATCGTCGGCGAGGCCGATGTCGCCATTCCCGCAAGCGATCTGGCCGCCCAGCAGGAAAAGCTGGAGCGCAAGTTCCGCCATCTGACCCGGGATACGCTGCAGCCGACGGCGACGGACGTTCTGATCGGCCTGATCCGGACCCTCGACCGGCAACCGAACCTCGACCGCCTGTTCGCGCGACTGGCGGGAGACTCCCGCTGAGGCTTAGCGTCGCGTCGGCTTGCCCAGCAGCCGGTCGGAAATGATCCGCTGCTGGATCTCGGAGGTGCCCTCGAAGATCTTGGTCAGGCGGGCGTCGCGCCAGTAGCGCTCGATCGGGTGCAGGGTGGTGTAGCCGGCGCCGCCCAGGATCTGCAGGGCCTCGCTGGTCACGCGCTCGGCCATCTCGCTGGCGAAGT
>CAIQDO010000343.1 GCA_903870555.1 uncultured Caulobacteraceae bacterium | reverse complement strand
GGAGGCGGCGGCCAGGCTGAGCAGGGCCGAGGCGGCGAGGATGATGCGCTTCATGTGATAATCTCCAGGGTGTGGGTTCGGGTTGCGTTGCACCCCCGTCCGGGGTGTTGACGACCTTCTAGGGGGACGGCCTGGAGGCCGATATTTGGTAAAAATACGAGTTGTGGTTCTACGTTGCTGTTTACAGTTGTTGACAATCGGTGGTCGCCATACGGGTCAGTGCACCACGACGTTGAGCATGTAGCTGGACATTGACCCCAACGAATCTCGGCCCGGCGCGAGGGACACGTCCATGCCCAAGGCGAACGAGGCGCTCGCCGGGATCACCGACCCGGCGAGGAATGTCATGGTGACCTGCCGCGTACCCGCGCCAGAAACACTCTGTAATGTCAGTCCCTTAGGCGTCACGGTCCCAGGCCTGAAGCCGACGATGGTCGCACGCCCCGGTCCGCTCGGCGCCAGGGCGACCGTGACGAGCGCGTTTCGGCACTTCTCGATCGGACAACTGATGGTGATCATCGGCGGCGAAGCCGGCCCGGAGGTGAGCCGGACGGCCTGGCCGCCCAGCAGGCTGACTTCGCCCGTGTCGCCATCGACCCGCCAAACCGACGATGTCGTCGGCGCTTGGGCGACCTTGCCGAGATCGGGGCCACTAGGGTTGTCAGGCGTGACCGTGACACCGATCGCCCAGGCTGGCGGCGCGCCGCCGATAAACGCGCCGATAGCCCCGGCGATCCAGGGCAGCACGCGCTGCGAGTTCATTGCCGGACCACCACATCACCCTGGATATTGGCGACAAAACCACCCTTGGGCGGCACAACGACGGTGACGGGAGCCGCAAGAGACATGCCTAGGCGCTTGGCCTGCTCAGGCTCCAGGCGAACGGTGTATCGACCGGGAGGAATCTTTTCGATGAACATCGTTCCATCGTATTCGGTGCGACTTTCCGCCGCGACCCTATTGTCGGCCGTCAGGAGTTGCACATCAAGGCCGGAAACGCCCTTCCTCGGACCACCCTGGCGCTGTGTGGTCAGGCGGATCTGCACCTCGCCGACCGGCTTGAGCCCATAGTTGACCTGAGTGACCCGCCCCGGACGCGGGGACACCTCGATCACATCCGCCGGCGGGATGGCGTAGGGCTCTTCGAGACTTTCGGTCCTGATTCGGATCCTTGAGGCCGCGCCGTCGCCGAGTCCGGTCAGGAACGCCATTCCATTGGCGTCCGTCTTGACCGGCGGCCCCTGACTTTCCAGGGGCAGGTCGGGCAAGGGCGACTCATCCTTCTCACGCCGATTGTCGCCGTTGGCGTCGATAAAGGCGTTGAAGGCCACATCGCCGCCCGATGACGCGCCCGGACGAACGAGGCGGTATCCGCCACGAGCGGGGTCGAAAAGCAAGCCGAAGGACAGGTTCACACCGACACGAACGTCGTGCCGCTGGCTGTCGAAGCCGGCGCTGACGGAGACGTCGGCGCGCCTGAAATGCCAGGTGTCGATGACCTGCCCATTGACCGCGTAGGCGCCGCTGAGCGCCTGGCTCAGGGCGACCCGAATGGAGTTGTGGGTCGACAGGGTGTGATCAAGATCGAAAAAGATCGACTGTGGTATCGGCGCGGGCAGAACCTGGTACTGGAAACCGCCGCGAACCTGCCACCCCGCCCCAAACAGCCGGGATATCTCCAGGGCGCCGGATACGGAGTCCGTCGCGCCGGAGGCGCCGCCAGCGCTCTGGCTGAAGCCCAGGGTCGAGGCCAAGAAGTAGCCCTTCACGGTCGAGGAGAACCGCGTGTCGGCGGTCAGGAAGGTCGTGCCGTCCTGCTTCTGGTCGCGCTGCACGCCTATGGACACAGGAATGCCGGGCGAGTGCGGAAACAGGCGCTGGACCCAGTCGACGCGCAACTGGGTGCTTCGCGTCAACGGCGCCCCCGACACGCCCGCCCGTTCATTCTCGTCGAGGAAAAACCCCTGGTACTCGCTGTCGCTCGTGAGGATCGTTACACCGAAGATCCGACCGGCGACGTTCAGCGCCAGAGCCTCCCCGCCAGCGATATCCTTGGCCGCGTCGACCTGGAGCGCCATCCGGCCAAGCGAGGTGCGAATTCCCGCTTCGACCACATCACGGGTCTGGTGTGTCGCCGGCGTGTATTGGGCAAAGCCGCTGGCGAGGGTGAGGGCCGGCGAGACCCCATACTGAATCTCGGCGGAGGCGCGCAGTCGGCCAAGGCCGCTGCCGGAGATGGCCGTCGTCGACACCCCGTAGGTGGGCGCCGGGATGAGATTGGTCCCCTCCTGCACCACGCCCATGCTCAGCACGAGCTTGCCCTTGTCGAGCTGGCCGCTGCCAAAATTGTAGTGCCGCACCTCCTCTCGTTGCTCACCATGCTGCCCGTAGAACACCAGCCGGATGGTGTTGGCCCCAAAGCT
>CAIQDO010000342.1 GCA_903870555.1 uncultured Caulobacteraceae bacterium | reverse complement strand
GGCGCCGCCAACATCCGAAGTAGGGGCCAAGGGCGCGCGAGGCGCCTATCGTTTCCGGAACCGCGCCGCGTCGGCAGCCATCTGGGCGCCCCAGGGGTCGGACTTGACCGCTAGGTCGGGAGTGGCCTCGGCGTGGAAGGGCAGTTCGCCTGCGACGCCGCGAATCGCCAGCCAAAGCGGCGGGCCCAGGTAGACCAGCAACCGCAGCGGCCGGCGCTTGTTGTCGGTGACGTCCCAGCCGGCGGCCTCGAAGGCGGCGACCTGCCGCGATAACGGCTTAACCTCGATCCAGTCCCAATCTTCGGGCCTGTCCAAAGCCTCTGCCTCGTCGGGCGTAAGGCCGAACAGGGCCTTCGCCACCGCGTCGATGGCGGAGTCTGCCGGCCGGTCCTCGCCGATTTCCGGCAGGGGTTTGAGCACCGCGGCGTGCTCAAGGTCGGCGACCCCTGGCAGATCGATGAGGCGGCGGAGGGATGGGGGGCTGGACATGGCGCGATCATACCGCCCTTCGCCTTTGGCGCCGAGACCCCGGCCGTGCGATGCTGTGTTCCGGTAAAGCGAGGCTGAAGGCATGGACGGGCGAGCATGGCGGGTCTGAAGGACAAGCGCGGCTTCATCGATAAGGACAGGCTTGATCTGTCGGAACGGCAAGCGGTGGAATACTGGATGAAGAAGTGGGGCGTCACCCGCGACCAACTCACCGCGGCCCACCGCAAGGTCGGGCGCCTGATCAAGGATATCGGCGCCGAACTCGGCAAGAAGCGCTGACGGCGGGGTGACCCCCGTCCCCCGAACGCTCACCTGGGCAGGTCGGTCGTCGTCCAACCGCCGCCGAGGGCTTCGATCAGGACTATGGCGGTGGTCAGCCGCTGGGCTTCAACGCCCAACTGGGTATTGCGGGCGGCGTTGGCCGTGGCCTCAGCGATCACCACCGAGGTGAAGTCCACGGCGCCGGCCGCATACTGGTTTCGGGCGATCGTCTCGCCCTGTGACGCCGACTCGGCGGCGGCCCGGGTCAGGGACTCCTCTGCGCCGAGAATTCTCTGGGCGGCGAGATTGTCTTCCACCTGGCCGAGGGCGACCAGCACCGTCTGGCGATAATTGGCCACGGCCTGGTCGTGGGCCGCTCGGGCCTGGGCGACGCGGGCCTTGCGCGCGCCGAAGTCCAGCACCGTTTCTGCCAGGGAGGCGCCCACCGACCAGAAGCTGCTCGAGGTGGAAATCAGATTGCCCAGTTCGTTGGACGAAAAGCCGCCCTGGCCGGTCAGCGACAAGGTGGGGAAGTAGGCGGCGGTCTGAACGCCGATCTGGGCGTTGGCGGCGGCGACCAGCCGTTCCTGGCCGGCGATGTCCGGTCGACGTTGCAACAGGGTTGAGGGCACCGCCGCCGGAATCGCGGGCAGGACGAGGGCCCAGGCGGCGGACGGCAGCGTCAGGGAGGCGGGGGCCTGGCCAACGAGGATGGCGATCGCATGCTCGGTCCGGGCGCGAAATTGGCCGATATTGATCAGATTGGCCTGCGCGCTCTGGTACTGGCTCTGGGCGGTCAGGACGTCGCTCTTGCCCGCGACGCCCGCGGCGTACCGGTTCTGGGTGATCTTCAGGGTCCGGCCATAGGCGTCGGCGGTGGCGCCGAGCAGGCGCGCCTGCTCGTCGTATTGGCGAAGCTGCACGTAGTCGACGGCCAGCTCGGTCTGAGCTGACAGCCGGGCGTTGGCCAATGTGGCCGCGCTGGCCTGGGCGTTGGCGCGGGCCGCCTCGACGGTGCGCCGCACAGCGCCCCAGATGTCCGGGGCCCAGGTGGCGCCGATGCTCGGCTGGTAGGTGGTGCGCACGGTGGCGGGATTTGTCACCACACCGCCCACGACGACGGGGGCTCCGCCGGATCGGGCGGCGCTGGCCGAGGCCCCGAGGTTGACGGTTGGCAACAAGGCGGCGCGGTCCTGCGCCACCAGGGCGCGGGCCTGACGATACGCGGCCTCTGCGGCGGCCAAGGTCTGGTTGGAGACGGTCACCCGCGTCTCGAGCTCGTTCAGGGTCGGATCGTTGAACACTGTCCACCAGTCCTTGCGGTCGGCGGCGTCCGACGGCGTGGCCGGCGCCCATCCGGCCGCCTCCTTGAACGTTGGCGTCATTGGGGCGGTCGGCCGCTGGTAGTGGGGCCCGACCAGGCACCCGCTCAGGGCCGTGGTCAGCAGGAGGAGGGGGAGGGCGCGGGAGCGAATGGTCATCTCGGGTCTCACTGAACAGGCCTCACAGAACAGGCGACGGGTCGAAGCCCGTCGGGGCGGGGCGCCGTTCGCGCTTGCGACGCCGCCCCCTCAAACGGTCGAGGTACAGATAGACCACCGGCGTGGTGAACAGGGTGATCACTTGGCTGACCAGCAATCCGCCGATGATGGTAACGCCCAGCGGCTGGCGAAGCTCCGAGCCTTCTCCGCCGCCGATGGCTAGTGGCAAGGCGCCGAAGATGGCGGCGAAGGTGGTCATCATGATTGGCCGGAAACGCGCCAGAGCCGCCTCGCGGATCGCGTCGTGCGGCGAAAGCCCCCGGTTCCGCTCGGCGACGATGGCGAAGTCGATCATCAGGATGGCATTCTTCTTGACGATGCCAATCAGCAGGATGACGGCGATCAGCGCGATGATGGTGAACTCGATGTGGAACAGGATCAGGGCGATCACCGCCCCGATGCCGGCCGACGGCAGGGTCGACAGCACCGTCAAAGGGTGAATGTAGCTCTCGTAGAGGATTCCGAGCACGACGTAGATGGCAAACAGGGCCGTCAGGATCAACAGGGGTTCGGTGGCCAGGGAGTCCTGAAAGATCTTGGCCGTGCCGGCGTAGGCGCCATGGATCGTCGCGGGGATGCCGATGCGTGCGCCGGCCTCGGCGATCGCCGTGGTCGCGTCGCTCATCGAGTGTCCAGGGGCCAGGTTGTAGGAGATGGTGGTCGCGGGTTGGGTGTCCTGGTGGTTGACGGCGGTCGGGGTGGCGGCGTCGGCCCAGCGGGCGAAGGCGGCCAGCGGCGTGACCATCTCCGGCGTGACGCTGACGGCGACGCCCTGCGACGCCGCGCGGCCCGGTGGGGCCAATGGTCCACCGACTGCCTTGGCTCCGACCGCCAGAGCGGCGCCGGCCCGTGCGAACAGGGCGCCAGGCTGCCCGGCGGTATTTGCCGAGCCAGGCGCATTGGTTTGGGACGAAGGCGTCGCGGCGGTCGTCGCTAGGCCGCCCGTCGACTTGGAAGCCGTACCGTTGCTGACATAGATCTCGCTCAGCACGGTAGGGTCCCGAGTATATTGCGGCGCCGCCTCCATCACCACCTTGTATTGATTGGTGTCCTTGTAGATCGTCGACACCTGCCTCTGGCCGAAGGCGTCGTAGAGGGTGTTGTCGATGGCGACGTTGGTAATCCCGAGGCGGGACGCCTTGTCCCTGTCGATGGTGACGAAACTTTCCAGCCCGTGGTCGTCCTGGTCGGTGTTGACGTCAGTCAGGGCCGGCTCGGTCTTCATCGCTTCGGCCAGCCGTGACGCCCACAGGCGAAGCTGCGGCAGGTCGCCCGCTTCCAGAGTGTATTGATAGGTGGCGTTGCTCTGTCGGCCGCCGCCGCCGATGTCCTGCACCGGATTGAGGAACAGGCTTGCCCCGACCACCTTGGATAGCTGCGGCCTCAGGCGCTTGACGACCGCGGCCGAGCCCCCGTGCTGGCGGTTGCGCGGCTTGAGGCTGACGAACATGAATCCGCCGGACGAACTGCCGCCGCCGGCGAATGCCACCGCCGTATCGACGGACGGATCAGCGCCGACGATGCGGACGAACTGGCCCAGCCTCTGGCTGGTGATCGAAAACGAGCTCGACTGGTCAGACTGCAGGCCGGCGGCGATCTGGCCGGTGTCCTGCTGTGGAAAGAAACCCTTTGGCACGGCCGCCATCAGGAACACGAACAGGCCGATGGTGGCGATCAGCACGAAAATCATCAGCGGGCCCGCCGCCAGGGCCCAGTCGAGTCCCTTGCGATAGACTCCGAGCATGCCGGCGAAAACGGTGTCCGCGGCCCGGCCCAGCCAGCTCTGACGGTCGCGCGGTTTCGCCGGATCGACCAGAAAGGCGCACATCATCGGCGTTGTGGTCAGGGAGACGAGCAGCGACACCAGGATGGCCGCCGACAGGGTCACGGCGAATTCGCGAAACAACCGGCCCACCAGTCCGCCCATCAGTAGGATCGGGATGAATACGGCGACCAGGGATAGGCTGATCGAGAACACGGTAAAGGCCACTTCCTGTGCTCCCAGCAGCGCCGCCTCAAGTCGGCCCGTACCCGCTTCGACGTGGCGGGTGACGTTCTCCAGGACCACGATGGCGTCGTCGACGACGAAGCCGGTCGAGACTGTCAGGGCCATTAGCGACAGGTTGTCGAGCGAGTAGTGAAGCAGGAACATCACGCCCAGCGCCCCGAGAAGCGATACCGCAACCGCCACGCTGGGGATCAACACCGCGCGGCCGTTGCGAAGGAAGAACGCCACCACCGCGACCACCAGCACGATCGAGATCAGGACCGTGCGCTCGACCTCCGCCAGGGAGGCGCGGATGGTGATGGTGCGGTCGGTGGCCACGGTCATGTCAATGTCGGGAGGCAGTATCTGCCGAAGGGTCGGCAGCAGCGCCTTCACGTGGTCGACTGTGTCGATGATGTTGGCGCCTGGCTGGCGGGCGACGCGGACGATGATCGCCCGTTTGCCGTTGAACAGGCCGACGTTGTGGATGTCGGTGACGCCGTCAACGACCTGGGCGACATCCGACAGCCGCACCGCCGCGCCATTGCGATAGGCGATCACCAGCGGCGCGAAGGCGGAGGCCTTCAGGCCGGTGTCGTTGGTGTAGATCTGGAAGCGAAGGCGGGCGTCCTGAACCACGCCCTTGGGCCGGTTGGCGTTGGCCGAGGCCAGGGCCGCCCGCACATCCTCCAAGCTGATGCCGGCCCGGGCCAGGGCGACGGGATTGAGTTCGACCCGCACGGCGGGCAGGGAGCCGCCGCCGATCGCGACCTCGCCGACCCCCTTCACTTGGCTGAGTTGCTGCTGAATGATCGTGGAGGCGACATCGTAGATTTGTTCCGGCGCCCGGGTCGGCGAGGTCAGGGCCAGGATGAGGATCGGGGCGTCGCTCGGGTTTAGCTTGTGGTAGGTCGGGTTGCTGCGCAGGGTCTGGGGTAGGTCGGCGCGAGAGGCGTTGATAGCCGCCTGCACGTCCCGCGCGGCGCCGTCGATGTCCCGGTTCAGGCCGAATTGCAGGACGACGTTGGTCTGGCCGACCCGGCTGCTCGAGGTCATTTCCGTGACGTCGGCGATCACACCCAGGTGCTTCTCCAGCGGCGTGGCGACACTGGTGGCAATGGTCTCGGGACTGGCGCCGGGAAGACTGGCGTTGACCATGATGGTCGGGATGTCGATTTCCGGCAGAGGCGAGATCGGCAGGACCAGGAACGCGGCCAATCCGGCCAGGGCAATGCCCAGGGTCAGCAGAACCGTGGCGATCGGCCGACGAATGAACAGGCCGGGCAGGTTCACGGAGCCGCCAAAGCCTCCGAGCCCAGGCCGCTCCGGTCGAATCGTCGCGCCAGTCGGTCGAACTGCAGATAAATCACCGGAGTTGTGAACAGGGTCAGGGCCTGGCTGACGATCAGGCCGCCGACGATGCTCAGACCCAGCGGATGGCGCAACTCGGAGCCGACTCCCCAGCCGAGCATCAGCGGCAAGGCGGCGAGCAAGGCCGCCAGAGTGGTCATGATGATCGGCCGAAAGCGCAACAGGGCGGCCTGATGGATCGCCTCGCGCGGCGACTTGCCGTCGCTGCGTTCGGCGTCGAGGGCGAAGTCGATCATCATGATGGCGTTCTTTTTGACGATGCCGATCAGCAGAACGATGCCGATGACGCCGATGACCCCCAGGTCCTGTCCCGCGATCATCAGGGCGAACAGCGCGCCGGCCCCAGCCGAGGGCAGAGTCGAAAGGATGGTGATTGGGTGAATGTAGCTTTCATAGAGCACACCCAGCACGATGTAGACGGTGACGATCGCCGCCAGAACCAGCCACAGCTCATTGTTAAGCGAGGCCTGGAAGGCGTTGGCGGCGCCGAGAAAGGCGGTGGTGATGGTCGGCGGAACGCCAAGCGCCTTTTCGTCCTTCTGGATCGCCGACACCGCCGCGCCGAGAGAGACGCCCGGGGCGGTGTCGAAGGACAGGTTGGCGGCGGGGAACTGGCCGACATGATTGACCTGCAGGGGGGCGAACCGTTGCTCGACGGTGGCTATGGCCGACAGCGGCGTCGGGGTCCCCGAGCCGGAGGGCAGGTAGAGATTTTTCAGACTGTCGGGGGTCCGTAACGCCTCCGGATCGGCCTGCAGGATCACCCGCTGCTGGCTCGACTGGGTGAAAATCGTCGAGATGATCCTCTGGCCGAAAGCATAATAGAGGGTGTCGTCCAACGAGGCGGGCGTGACGCCGATGCGGGCGGCGGTGTCGCGGTCGATGTTGACGAAAGCCGACAGGCCCTGGTCCTGCAGATCCGAGCCCACGTTCCGGATCTTCGGCTCGTTGGCCAGGCGCTCCACCAACTTGCCGGACCACAGGG
>CAIQDO010000341.1 GCA_903870555.1 uncultured Caulobacteraceae bacterium | reverse complement strand
GGCACATAGCCAAAGAACGGATCGGCCACCGGCGCGCCGTCGAGCAGCACCAGCGCCCGGCTGGCCGCCGTGCCGCCCAGCGCCCGCAAGGTCGCACCCTGGCTGGAGGGATTGGCCGCCCGGCTGTCGGAGCGGCGGAACTGCTGGAAGCCGGCGATGGTGAACAGCGCGTCTTCCAGCCGGCCGGAGGACGTGGTCGTCAGGGTCTCTACGCCCAGGGCGACGATGTCATAGGCCTTGTCGCCCTTGGGTTCGGGCAGGCCGGTGACCACCACCTCCCCGACCGTGGCGGCGGCCGGCGCCTCGGCCGCGCGGGCGCCTCCGGCGGCGCTGAGCAGGGCGGCCAGAGTCAGGGCGATTCGGGAGGACGGGTCTTTGTGTGTCATGGGCGATCCCCCTATAAGGCGCCCGACCTTCGCCGGGGACTCAAGAGGAAAGCCTATAGCCGCATGATCGGGCGCGCGCTCCTGTTCGCCGCCGCCATCGGCGCGGCCAGCGCCGTCGCGGCCGAGACCGCGCCGCCGTCCTCGGTCGACGAGATCGTCGTGATCGGCGTCGCGCCCCTCGGCGGCAGCGGCGTCAGCCTCGACCGGCTGCCGGCCGGCGCCCAGAGCCTGTCGGCGCGCGACCTGAGCCGGGGCGGCCTCGCCAATGTCCTCGGCGCTCTCGGCGACCAGCTGGCCGGCCTCACACTCGGCGACAATCTCGGCGACGCCTTCCAGCCGGACCTCCTGCTGCGCGGATTCGCGGCCTCGCCGGTGCTCGGCACGCCCCAGGGCGTGGCGGTCTATCAGAACGGCGTGCGCATCAACGAGGCCTTCGGCGACACCGTCAACTGGGACCTGATCCCCGATATCGCCATCCGCGGCCTGGACGTGATGGGGGCCAATCCGGTGTTCGGCCTCAACGCCCTCGGCGGCGCCGTGGTCGCCCGGATGAAGACCGGCTTCAGCGATCCGGGCGCCGACGTGGCCGTGTCGGGCGGTTCCTTCGGCCGGCGGGAGATCGTCGCCGAGGCCGGCGGGCGATCTGGCGCCCTGGGCCTCTACCTCGCTGGCCGCGGGCTCGACGCGGACGGTTGGCGCCGGTTTTCGCCCGATCGCCTGCGCCAGCTCTATGGCGACCTGACCTGGGCCGGCGACGCCGTCACCATGGATCTCAGCGTCACCGCCGCCGACAACGCCCTGCACGGCCAGTCCTCGGCGCCGGTCCAGGAGCTGGCGGTCGACCGGTCCCTGGTGTTCACCAGCCCGCAGGAAACCCACGACCGGCTGGCCTTCGTCACCCTTGGCGCGACCTGGACCGTCAGCCCCACTGTCTCGCTGGCCGGCGTCCTTTACGACCGGACCCTGGCCCAGGACATCGTCAACGGCAACACCACCAGCGCCGTCGCCTGCGCTGATCCGGGTCCCGACGCCGGCCGCCTGTGCCAGGCCGACGGGGCGACGCCGCTGATCGGCCAAGGGGGCGCGGCGATCCCGGATATGTCGCTCGGCGGCGCGGTTCCCATCGGCCAGATCGACCGGGCGCGCATCCGTTCCAACGGCCTCGGCGGCTCAGTGCAGGTCACCGTCACGGCGCCCCTGGCCGGCCGGGACAATCAGCTGGTCGCCGGCGCCAGCCTCGACACCGCGGTCACCCACTATGGCTCGACCGCCGAGATCGGCGTGATCGACCCTGCGCTGCGGGTGCTGACCTCGGGCCTGTTCGTGGCGACGCCGGAAGGCGGCGCCTTCACCGCCACTCCGGTCCGGCTGCGGGCGGCGTCGACCGACGTCGGCCTCTACGCCACCGACACCGTCAACCTTACCCGCCGCCTGGCCGTGACCGCCAGCGGCCGTTTCAACATCGCCCGCATCGTCCTGGCCGACGGCATGGGCGCGAACCTCAATGGCGACGCTGTCTATCGGCGCTTCAACCCCGCCCTCGGCTTCGCCTACCGGGTGTCGTCGGCCCTGACCGTCTATGGCGGCTATTCCGAGGGCAGCCGGGCGCCCAACGCCAGCGAGATCGAGTGCTCCAATCCGCTGATCCCCTGCCTGCTGCCCTCATCCCTGGCCAGCGACCCGCCGACGCTGCGCCAGGTGGTGTCCCAGACCTGGGAAGCCGGGCTCCGCGGCCAGGCGCCGTTGGCTGGCGGAGAGCTGACCTGGACCGCCGGGGTGTTCCGCACCGATGTGTGCGACGACATCTACGCCGTCGCCACCTCGCTCAGCGCCGGCTACTTCCAGAACATCCCCGGCACGCGCCGGCAGGGCGTCGAGGCCAGCGCGCGATACGTCGGCCGCCGCTTCAGCGCCTTCGTCTCCTACGCCGACCTTGAGGCGACCTTCCGCTCGGCCTTCAGCCTGCCGTCGCCGGCCCATCCGTTTCAGGACGCGGCGGGCGCCATCGCGGTCCGGCCCGGCGACAGCCTGCCGGGCCTGCCCCGTCACCGCTTGAAGCTGGGCGCCGACGTCGAGCTCCGCCCCGGCTGGACCGCCGGCGCCAGCCTCGCCTGGGTCGGGTCCCAGATCTATCATGGCGACGAGAGCAACCAGCTGGCGCCCCTGCTGGCCTACGCCGTCCTCGGCCTCCATTCGACCCTGGCGGTGACACCCCATCTGTCGATGTTCGTCACCATCGACAACGCCCTGGACGCCCACTTCGCCACCTACGGCGTGCTCGGCGATCCCACCGGCGTCGGCGCGCCCGGCGTTCCCACGGACGGACAGGCCGCCGATCCCCGCTTTCAGAGCCCGGCTCCGCCCCTTTCGGCCGTCGGCGGCGTGCGGTGGCGGTTCTGATTTGCCGGAGACATCGGCCCGCGTGGATTCTAGAAACGGCCAACGCCGGCCCGTCGCCCGGCTTCAAGAAAGCAACCCGATGACGTCCTCTCGTGCCCTTGGCCTAGCCGCCCTCGCCGCCACCCTGCTCACCGCCCCGGCCGCCGCCCTGGCCCACAGCTATGACGCCGGCGCGCTGCATATCGGCCATCCCTGGGTGAAGGCGCCGCCGAACGCCGCCCCCGCCGCCGCCGGCTATCTGACGGTGACCAACCACGGCAAGACCGCCGACCGCCTGCTGGGCGCCGCCTCGCCCGCCGCCACGTCGGTCGAGCCGCACAGCATGTCGATGGCCGGCGGGGTGATGCGCATGCGCGCCCTGCCCTACGGCTGGGAGATCGCCCCCGGCGCCACCCTGACCCTGG
>CAIQDO010000340.1 GCA_903870555.1 uncultured Caulobacteraceae bacterium | reverse complement strand
TGCTTGAGCGGATCGTCCCGCCGCGACTGCAGGCGCTTGGCCTGTTCGTCCTTGGAGATGTCGAGCCAGATCTTCACCAGGCGGATGTCGGATTCCTGCAGCATCCGCTCGAAGGCGGGCGCATCGCGCAGAAACAGCTCGTTTTCCTGAGCCGTGCAGAACCCCATCACCGGCTCGACCCCGCCCCGATTGTACCAGGAGCGGTTGAAGATCACGATCTCGCCCGCCGCGGGCAGGCGGCGGACATAGCGCTGAAAGAACCATTCCGACCGTTCCCGGTCGCTGGGCTTGGGCAGGGAGACCACGCGCGTATTGCGAGGGGCCAGATGCTGGGTGATTCGGGCGATGGTCCCGTCCTTGCCCGACCCGTCCCGCCCCTCGAAGATCACCAGCGACTTGGCCCCGGAGTCGATCGCCCAGCGCTGATGGCGAACCAGCAGCACCTGCAAGTCGCGAAGCTGGGTTTCGTAGTCCTCGGCCCTGGTCATGATCGTTCCTGTTCAATTGCGCCGCCCCGTCGAGCCGGTTTGGACCCACGCGTTGACACCCGGCGGCGCGCTTGCCTTATGATCCGCCACAAAGAGAAAACGGGGAAGCGCTGAACATCATGTGGAACTACGCCGATCTGTGGGAAAGCGTCGCCGACGCCGTTCCGTTCCGCCTGGCCCAGGTCCATGGCCAACGCCAAATCGCCTGGGGCGACTTCGACCGCAGGGCCGACGCCCTGGCCAGGCACTTCCTTGACGCCGGCCTTGGGCGGCAATCGAAGGTCGCGGCCTATCTGTTCAATGCGCCCGAATACCTTGAGACCTACTACGCCGCCTTCAAGGCGGGCCTGGCGCCGGTAAACACCAACTATCGCTACGTCGCCGACGAACTGATCTATCTGTTCGACAACGCCGACGCCGAGGCGGTGGTGTTTCATGCCGGCTTCGCCGCCACGGTCGACCAGATCCGCGGTCGGCTGCCCAAGGTGAAAACCTGGGTGGCCGTGGCCGAACCGGGCCATGCCATTCCGGCCTACGCCGCCGACTATGACGCCATTGTAAGCCGCACCGTGGGCCGTACGCGGGCGTCCTGGGGACGGTCGGGCGACGACGTCCTGATCCTCTACACAGGCGGCACCACCGGCATGCCGAAGGGCGTCATGTGGCGGCAGGAGGACCTGTTCTGGGTGCTGGGTGGCGGCGGGGCCGCCCTGATGGATGTGCCGCCGCTTTCAGGCGTGGCCGAAGCCGGCGAGCGCGCCAAGGCGGCCGATCCGGGGACGACCCTCGCGGCCGCGCCGCTGATGCACGGCACCGCACAGTTCACCGCCCTGGGGGCGCTGACTTCGGGGGGATCGGTTGCCTGCCTGCCGTCGCAGCGGTTCGACGCCATCGAGTTCTGGAACGAGGTCGCCCGCTTGAAGGCCACCTCGGCGGCGATTGTCGGCATGGCCTTCGCTGCGCCCCTGCTCGAGGCTCTGGACCGCAATCCGGGCCATTGGGATCTGACGTCTCTCCGTCGGATCGGCTCATCCGGCACGATGTGGAGCATGGACAACAAGCAGGGTCTGTTGAAACATCTGCCGGACTGCATGATCTTCGACAGCTTCGGCTCGTCCGAGGCGGTCGGCATGGGAGCCTCGACCTCCGTGGCGGGCGTCGCGCCGGAGACGGCCCGGTTCATGGTTGGGCCCAACGCCGCCGTGTTCACGGAGGACGGCCGCCGTGTCGAGGCCGGTTCCGGCGAGCGCGGCCTCGTCGCCGTGTCCGGCTTCCTGCCGTCGGGCTATTACAAGGATCCGGAAAAGACCGCCAAGACCTTCCGCGAGTTCGAAGGCCGACGCTGGAGTGTGCCGGGCGACTTCGCCACGGTTGAGGCCGATGGAGGGCTGAAGCTGCTGGGCCGAGGATCCCAGGTGATCAACACCGGCGGCGAGAAGGTCTTTCCGGAAGAGGTCGAAGAGGCGTTGAAGCGCTTTCCAGGCGTGAAGGACGCCGCCGTCGTCGGGGTGCCCGACCCAAGGTTCGGCGAGCGGATCTGCGCGGTGGTGGATTTCGCCGGCGATGCGCCTCCCGATCTCGCCACCCTGTCGGCCCACGTCCATGGGCATCTGGCGGGCTACAAGGCCCCAAGAGAACTGGTCCTGGCCCCGATCGCCCGGGCGCCGAACGGCAAGCTCGACTACAAGGCGGTGCGCGCCCTCGCGCTCGACCGCTTGGGCCTGTCCGAATGACCGTCTCGGAGGGATGAAAAAACCCGCCGCGGGCGATCCCGCGGCGGGTTCTCAGATTCGTTTCGATGACGGTTCGAATCGTGCGTTCCCTCCCCGAAACGCTGGAGACCCAGGCCTTGTAAGAACAGCCATTTCGTCTCTGACATTCAAATGGGGGCAATCTTCACCCCCTGTCAATGGAGGATTCCGGCACGCCGAGGCAAAATCTTTTGCTGCGATGCAATACGGGGGAAATTCAACCCCTGGCGGTGGGTCCGTTCACCGCGGCGGCCAGACGGTCCGCGGCCTGGCAGGCGGCGTCGAAGATGTAGACCGGCTGGTGGACGCCGACCGGTCCCACGCCGGCCGCCGCCAGCGCCCCGGCGGCGGCGAACAGCGCCGTGCGCGGAATCAGCGCGCCGTGGGCCCGGCCGCCATCATCGCCGGGCGCCCGTTTGTCGAGGGCGGCGTGGGCCTCGCCGTCTTGGGACGCCGGCCAGCTCAACTCGACGACGGTCTTCGCCCGCGCCCTGGCCTCCAGGATCGTGAGCAGCCGCCGACAGGTGGCCAGTTGCTCCGGTGTCCACGCCGCGGTCAGGGCGGCGGCCAGATGAGCCTGGCTCTTAAGGATCAGGCCGTCAGCGAGAATCTTCAGGCCGTTGGCGGCCAGGGTGGCGCCGGTGGTGGTGATGTCGACCACCAGTTCCGCGGAGCCGGCCGCCGGAGCGCCCTCGGTGGCGCCCCCCGACTCGGCCAGGCGGTAGTCGACGATGCCGTGCCGGGCGAAGAAGGACCGGGTCTGGGCGAGGTACTTTGTCGCCACGCGGATGCGCCGACCGGTGCGCGCCAGATAGAGGTGCGCCACATCGTCAACGTCGGCCATGGTCTCCACGTCGACCCAGCTCCGGGGGGCGGCGACCACCAGGTCGGCGCGGCCAAAGCCGAGAGCCTCCAGCAGCATAACCTGTGAGTCCGCTTCGTCGCCGGCCTCGCGCAGCAGATCCTCGCCGGTCACCCCGAGGTGAATGTCGCCAGCGGTCAGGGCGACGGCGATGTCGCCGGCGGAGGCCAACCTTACCTGGACGTCGGGAAAACCGTCCAGGGCGGCCGAATACCCGCGGGCGCCGCCGACGGCGCGAAGGGCCAGGCCGCAGTCCGCCAGCCAGGCGTCGACCTGCTCCTTGAGCCGCCCCTTGGATGGAACGGCGATGATCAGGGGCTGGGTCATGGTTGTCCCCCGGTCCAGGCGCGTCCGGGCCGGACCATGCATCCCACGGCGCCGGTCGCCAGGCTGGCCCCGAGACGGGCGGGCAGGCTGTCATAGCGACCGCCGGCGGCCACGGGCTGGTCGTCGCCGAGGTCCGCGCTGCGAACCTCGAACAGCACCCCGTCGTAGTAGCCGAAGGCCCGGCCGAAGGCGGCGGAGAACTGGATTCGTTCGGCGGGCACGCCGGCGGCGACCAGGGCCGAGACCCGGCGTCGCCAGGCCTCGGCCGCGGCGGCCAGATCGGCGGAGCGACCGCCCGCCAGATCGACGACGGCGGCGAGGGACTCGGCGGGGCCGCCGGCAATGGCCAGGAAGCGGCGCGTCAACTCGGCCTGATCGGCGGTCAGCCTCGGCGCCGCGGTCAGGGCGGCGCGTTCGGCCAGGCGATGAACGATCTCGGCGGCGGAGCGGCCGCCGACCGACTCGACCCCGGCCAGGGCCCAGATCTCCTCCAGAACGCCGGCGGCGTCCGCTTCGGAAAGGCCCGACAGCACCGCGGCGAGACGTCCGCCGGCCGCCGTCCCGGCGTCCGAGAGGTCTCCGGCGGCGGCCAGCTCGGCGCGCAGCCGTCTGGGCGTGGAAAAGGCCCGTTTCAGCCGGGCCGCCAGAGGCGGAGCGACGTTGAGGGCGTCGAGGAAGCCGCCGAAAAGGGCGACATCGCCCATCAGCAGAGTCAGGTCGCCGCGACCGCCAGCGCTCGCCGCCCGCCAGGCCAGGGCCGCCATCTCCGCGTCGGCCTCCGGGGCGTCGCCGGTCTCGAAGGCCTCGACGCCGATCTGTAGAAACTCTTCGGCTCGGTCCGTACCGCGCGCGGCGACCCGGAAGGCGTGGCCGCTGTAGACATAGCGCCCGCCGGCGACGCCGGAGGCGATGTGAGCGCGCAGGGCCGGAATGGTGAAGTCTGGCCGCAGGCAGGCCTCCGGACCGTCACCCTGGACGACGAACAGCCGCTCCCGCAGCGTCTCGCCGGCGAGGTCCAGCAGCAGCCCGAGGGGCTGGAGGATCGGCGCGTCCAGCATGGTGGCCGGAACCGTCATGAAGGGGGCCTGGATGGACGACAGAACCTCGGCCGGGACGAGACGCTCCAGCCTCACGCCGCGGCCTCCACGATGCGCCGCACCTGGGCGACCAGTTCGCCGCGGGGCGCGGTGACCTGACCGGGCCGCCCTTCGCGCCAGGCCTGGTTGTCGGCCACCGATGCGGCCAGGGCGCGCCCGAGGTCGAGATCCTTGATCGTGACCGTGCCGGCGGCGATCTCATCGCCGCCGACGATGACGGCGGCGGGGGACAGCCGCCGGTCGGCGTACTTCATCTGCGCCCGCATTCCAGAGCCGCCGAGATAGACCTCGGTCGGCAGGCCCGCGGCCCGCAGCTCGCGGGCAATGGCGAAATAGTCGCCCATCAGGGCCTGATCGAGCGCCAGCACCACCACGGGGCCCCGCTGACGGTCGCCCTGGCCATCAGCCGCCGCCAGCGCCGCCGCCAGACGCGAGACGCCGAATGAGAAGCCGGTGGCCGGGGTCTTCTGCCCTGTGAACCGCGCCACAAGGTCGTCATAGCGGCCGCCGCCGCCGATCGAGCCGAAGCGCACGCTCTCGCCGCGCTCCCCGACTGTCTGAAGGGAAATGTCCGCCTCGAACACCGCGCCGGTGTAGTACTCCAGCCCGCGGACGATCGAGGGATCGAACACGGCCTGGTCTTCGCCCACCTCCATCCGGCCCAGGGCCTCGGAAATCCGGGCCAGCTCGCCCAGCCCCTCGTCGCCTTCGGCCGAGCCGCCGATCACCTCGGAAAGCCGGTCCAGGGTGGCGACGCGGGTGTCGCGCCCGGCCTCGACGAAGGCCAGCACCGAGTCGATGGCCGCCGAGGCCAGACCGGCTCCCTTGGTGAAGGCGCCCGACTCGTCCTTGCGGCCCGCGCCCAGGAGGGAGACGACGCCCTGCGGCCCGAGCCTGTCGAGCTTGTCGACGGCGCGCAGCACCGCCAGCTTCTGGCCCGACTCAACCACGCCCGCGGCGGTCAGCAGGCCGTTGAGCAGCTTGCGGTTGTTGATGCGCAGGGCGTAGGCCGAACGGGGCAGTCCGGCGGCTGCGTAGCCCTCCACGGCCATGGCGATGATCTCGGCGTCGGCCTCCGGACGGTCGGAGCCGACGGTGTCGGCGTCGCACTGAAGGAACTCGCGGTAGCGGCCAGGGCCGGGCTTCTCGTTTCGCCACACCGGTCCGTAGGCGTAGCGGCGGAACGGCTTGGACAGGCTGTCCCAGTTCTCGGCGGCGAAGCGGGCCAGCGGCGCGGTCAGGTCGTAGCGCAGGGCCATCCACTGCTCGTCGTCGTCCTGCAGGGCGAACACGCCCTCGTTGGGGCGGTCGGCGTCGGGCAGGAACTTGCCCAGCGCGTCGGCGTATTCGAAGGCGCCGGTGTCGAGGTGTTCGAAGCCGTAGGACTCATAGACGCGGGAAACCGCCGCGAGAATGCGGCGTTCGGCGGCCAGGGCGTCGGCGCGCCGGTCCTGGAAGCCGCGGGGCGCGCGCGCCTTGGGCCTTGGGGGAACATCTTCGGTCATGGGGGGCGCTTATCGAGTCGAGGGGAAGGGAGCAAGGCGGCGAAGGTCCGGCGTCGGGTCAGGGGGTATGTCGCGCGGCCTTGTCCACCGCCTCGGCGACCAGCTCGGGTGTGAGAAGTTGCGGCAGCACCCGCGGCTCGCCGCCATCGACGCCGTAGACCAGATAGAGCGGCACGCCGATCCGGCCCTGTTTGCCGAGGGCATCGGCGATGGCGGCGTCCCGGTTGGTCCAGTCCGCCACCAGATAAACGGCTCCGGCGCGGGTGAAGGCCTTCTCAACCGAGGCGGCGCTGAAGGCGACGCGCTCGTTGACCTGGCATGTGACGCACCAGGCGGCGGTGAAGTTGACGAACACCGGGGTGTGCGCGGCCCTCAGGGCCGCGAGCGCCTCGGGCGACCAGGGTCGGGAGGCGAGGCGCCCGGGATCGACGTCGCCGACCGGGGCCCCGGCGGCGCGGGCCGGGCCATAGGCGCCCAGGGTCACCAGGGCGAGACCGCCGGCCAGGGCGAGGAACGCGCTGGCGGACAGGGCCAGTCCGCCCGGGCTCCGGCCCAGCAGGTTGCGACGCTGGGCCATGCCGAACAGCCAGGCCGCGAGTCCGGCCAGGACGGCCGCTGCCAGCAGCCGGGCGAGGCCCTCTGGTCCGGTCTGCTGAGCCAGCACCCATACCAGCCAGGCGGCGGCGGCGTACATCGGAAAGGCCAGGGCCTTGCGGAAAACGTCCATCCAGGCCCCGGGACGGGGCAACAGCCGCATCAGCGGCGGACTGAGGGACAGCAGGGTGAATGGGGCGGCGAAGCCCAGGCCCAGGGCGAGGAACACCGCGAAGGCCACCGCGGGCGGCTGGGTGAGGGCGAAGCCGAGGGCGGGACCCATGAACGGGGCCGTGCAGGGCGCCGCCACCACCACGGCCAGCACACCGGTCATGGCCGAGCCGAGCAGGTCGCCGCGGCTGGCCAGGCCCGCCCCGACGCCTTGGGCCGAGGTTCCGATCTCGAACAGACCGGACAGATTGAGCGCCGCGCCGAGCATGATCAGGGCCAGGACCGCTACGGCCGCCGGCGACTGCAGCTGGAACCCCCACCCGACCGCCGCTCCGGCCGCTCGCGCCACCTCGAGGGCGCCGGCCAGGCCAAGGAAGCTCAGCAATACGCCGGCGAGAAAGGCCAAGGCCTGGCTTCGCGCGCGCGCGGCCTCACTGGCGTGGCCCGCGAGCGCCGCCGCCTTCATCGACAGGATCGGGAAGACGCAGGGCATCAGGTTGAGGATCAGGCCGCCCAGGAAGGCGCCGCCCATTGCCAGCACGACAGTGAGGCCAAGCGCCGGCGCCGGCGCGGGGGGCCCGAGTCCCGCGGCGCCTGCGAGGGGCGCTCCGGGCGCGGCGGTCACCTCGTAGGCCTTGCCGTCCACGGCCAGCACGCCAGCGACAGAGGCCGGGGATGCGCCCTTGGCGAAGGCCGCGCCGCCGGTCATGGCCAGCGTCAGCCCGCGCGGGCCGAGGTCGACGACCTCCGGCTTTCCGTGGTCGATGGCGTCCTCGGCATAGGGGTAGAAATAGACATCCCTGGCCGACTTGCCGGGGAGGGCCGCGCCCGAAACGGACAGTTTCAGCGCAGTTCCCTGGGCGGCGAAAGTCGCCGCCAGACCGGCGGGCTTGGGTGTCGCGGCAAGGGCGGCGGCGATCATCGGACCGCCAATGGGATCGGAAGTGGGTGCGCCGGCGACGACCGGCACACTCATCTCCAGGGTGACGCTGCCGGGCACGCAGACCTCGGCGCAGACCAGATAGTCGACCTTGGCCTGCAGGCGGGCCTTGTCTCCCGGTCGGGCGGTCAGCGGAATCTGCAGCGGAACCGGCAGGACGACCTTGCCCTCATAGCCGTAGTTCATGATCGGCCCCACCGGCAGGCGGTGCGGCGTCGGCCAGGCGATGGGGCCCGCCCGCCAGCCGTCGGGGAGCGTCCAGGCGATTGCGGTGGCTTCGCCGGCGTCGCCGGGGTTGCGCCAGTAGGTGTGCCAACCCTTGTCCAGGGTCTGGACCACAGCCACCCACAGGGTCGATCCCGGCGCGGCTCCGCCGCTTTCGGCGATCAGTTCGCTGGCCGCATGGGGTGAGGCGACGACCGCAGCCATTGTGGGCGGCGCGCCCAGCAAGGTCGTCAAGGCGAGAAAAAAAGCCGCGAGGAGTTTCATGACGCCATCCATAGGCCTTCCGGCGCCGCCCCGTCGACGGGCGTCGCGCACCGGCTTGCTTCCAGGCGCCGACGCGCCGCATGATCCGGGGTCCGCCCCGCCGAGGGCTTTTCGGAGTTCGCCATGCCCGCCCCGTTCGATGATCTGGAGATCGGTCTTGTCACCCACCTGGGCACGACGGTGGTGGACGAGCGGGCTCTGTCGGCCTTCATCGACGCCTTCGCACCCGGCTGGACGGTGGCCCAGGGCGCGCCGGACGCCATGGTGTTCGCCATCTGGTCGCGCCTGGACAGCGACGCCGCCAAGGCATGGCCGCAGACCAAGCGCGTTGGCGTCGACGCCCTGCGCTGGGCGCGAAATCCCCCCGCCGGAGAGCTGATTCGCGGGCGAATGACGATCATGGGCAAGGACCCCGTCGGCGACGGAAAAGGCATCGTCATCGCCCAGCACGACCTCCTCGACGAGTCTGGCCGCCTGGTGTTTTCCTGCCTGACCCGCAGCGTCTTCGCTCGGTGACGACGCCGCGGGGGTCCGGACAGGAAACCTAGTTCAGGTTGGCCGCGGGCGGCGCCGTGTTCTGGCGCGCCAGGGCGATGGCGATCAGCTTGTCCCAGCCCGCCAGGGAATTGAGGTGGGCGAAAATCTGGTTGAGGGCGCCATTGTCGAGCAGGGCCCGGATCTTGTCGTCGGGCAGGGCCTTAAGGCGCTCTTCGGAGACGGCGAAATATTCGGCGATCTCCTGGGGGGCGCCGGTCGTGCCGTCGGGCAGGCTCGGGGTGTAGGTCGTCTTGCGGGTCTCGAACAGGTCGAGCTCGGTCAGCAGGCCGACGAACGACTCGGTGCGGCGGATTTCGGCCTCGTAGTCGTTGCAGAACTGGATGCAGTTCTTGGTGTATTCCGTGGGCTGGCCGGCCGGGTCGAAGAACGGCAGGTCGGGCAGGTCGCCGAGCATCGGCGCGCCGCGGTCGATGCAGACCACCAGTTGCTGGCGGGCGTCGTCATTGGCCAGGACGAAGGGGTAGCGGCGGATGTAGGCGGGCACATAGATCCCGACTTCGAAGTAGCCGCTCGGCAAAAGGAACATGTTGGCGTCGCCGGCCACGCCCATCACGGCCAGAGGCTGCTTGCGGTCGCCGGCGAAGATCACCGGATAGGACAAAGAGGCGAGGCCGAACTCGGTGACCGTGAGTGGCACGGCCTGGGCGCCGGCGGCGAAGGCGAAGGGGCGATCGATGCGACGAAGGCCCAGCTTGCCGTGAGTGTCGTTGCTCAGCGGCTCGGGCTTTGAATAGAAAAGCACGTTGCCGGAGAGTTGCCCGTTTTCAGGCGTAGCATTCGTGGTCATGTCGTCGATCCAACAGGGGGCGGGGGAAGAGTGGGGGCTTGGCAGGTCGGCGCGCTTCTAGCCGATCACCCGGGAACCGGCAATCCGTGGCGCCAGCTTAGCCAAGTGTCCGGGGCGGGCGAAAGAGGTCGACCGGCGCGCTTTCGTCGATAGACTGCGGCCCCATGGCCACCGATCCATCCCCGCCCGCCGTTTCCGACCCCCTGGGGTCCATCAAGGTCGCCGTCGCCGTCATCGCGGTGATCCTGACGGCTTTTGCGCTATGGGCGCTGCGGCATGTGCTGACGCCGTTCATCCTGGCGGTGTTCCTGTTCCTGATGATCGGCGGACTGGAGAGGGTGTTGGCCCGCCGCACGCCGTTGCCGGCCGCGACCCGACTGCCGGTGGCCCTCGGCTCCGTTCTGACCCTTGTGGCTCTCTCGGTGTGGCTGATCGGCGACAACGGCGCCCATATCGTCGCGGAATCGGGGAGCTATGTCGCCCGCCTCGACGCCCTGCTGAAGATGGGCGCGGCCCGGCTTGGCGTTCAGGCGGCTCCGTCGATCGATCAGCTGTTTCACCAGATCAATCCTGGTCATTACATCGCCGTGTTTGCCTCGGCGGTCGGCGACATTGCCGAAAAGGGCGTGCTGGTCCTGATCTACCTGGGTTTCCTGCTCGCCTCCCGAGCCGGCTTCGCCACCAAGATGGACGAGCTGTTCGAGACCGGCCGAAACGCCGAGGCCTTTGTGGTCATGGCGCGGATCCAGGCCGGGGTCGAAGGCTACATCTTTCTGCAGACGGTGGTCGGCCTGCTCGTCGCGGCGGGGTCGGCCGTGATCATGTCGGCCATGGGCCTGACCCATGTCCTATTCTGGACGTTCCTGATCTTTGTGGGCAACTACATTCCCGTGATCGGCGTGGCGATCGCGGTGATGATTCCAACCCTGTTCGGCCTGATCGAACTGGACGCGGCCTGGAAGGCTGTCGTTATCTTCATCGCCATGGAGGTGATCCACTTCGTGGCCGCCCATGTGATCCTGCCGCGCATGCAGGGCGACCGCCTGAACATGGATCCCCTGGTGGTCCTGCTTTCACTGACGTTTTGGGGTGTGATCTTCGGCGTCGCCGGCGCCTTCCTCTCTACGCCCCTGACGGTAATGGTCATGGCGGTCTGCGCCGAACTGCCTGGCGCCCGGGGGATAGCCGTCCTCCTGTCGGCGGACGGCAAGCCGTTCCCGAACCCGACGCGGACCTGAGAACGGGTCCTATCCCGCGCGGTTCCTGACCAGATCGTCGACCACCGCCGGGTCGGCGAGGGTCGAGGTGTCGCCAAGGGCGCCGATGTCGCCTTCGGCCACCTTGCGCAGGATGCGGCGCATGATCTTGCCCGAGCGGGTCTTGGGAAGGCCCGGCGCCCATTGGATCGCGTCCGGCGCGGCGAAGGGGCCGATCTCCCGGCGCACCCACTTCACCAGTTCCGCCCGCAGGGCCTCGCTGGGCGGGTGGTCGGCGGTGAGGGTGACGAAGGCATAGATGCCCTGGCCCTTGATGTCGTGGGGATAGCCGACCACCGCCGCCTCGGCAACGCTGTGATGGGCCACCAAGGCGCTCTCGATCTCCGCCGTGCCCAGGCGGTGGCCCGATACATTGATCACGTCGTCTACGCGCCCGGTGATCCAGTAGTCGCCGTCCTCGTCGCGGCGGCAGCCGTCGCCGGTGAAATACTTGCCCGGGTAGGTGGTGAAGTAGGTGGTGATGAAGCGCTCATGGTCGCCATAGACCGTGCGCATCTGGCCTGGCCAGCTGTCGGTGATGCACAGGTTGCCCGAGATCGCGCCCTCCAGCACCTGCCCCTCGGCGTCGACCAACTGCAGCTTGACGCCGGGCAGGGGTTTGGTGGCCGAGCCCGGCTTGAGGTCGGTGGCGCCGGGCAGGGGCGACACCAGAACGCCGCCGGTCTCGGTCTGCCACCAGGTGTCGACGATCGGGCAGCGGCCGTCGCCGACCACGCGATGATACCACAGCCAGGCCTCGGGATTGATCGGCTCGCCCACAGAGCCCAACAGCCGCAGGGAGGCGCGCGAGGTCGCCTGCACCGGCGCGTCGCCGTCGCGCATCAGGGCCCTCAGGGCCGTCGGGGCGGTATAGAAGGTGTTGACCTGATGCTTGTCGATCACCTGCCAGAAGCGGGAGACCGTCGGATGGTTCGGCACCCCCTCGAAGATCAGGGTCGTCGCGCCATTGGCCAGGGGGCCGTAGACGATGTAGCTGTGCCCGGTCACCCAGCCGACGTCGGCGGTGCACCAGAAGATCTCGCCTTGGCGGTAGTCGAACACCGCCTCGTGGGTGTAGCTGGCCCACACCAGATAGCCGGCGGTGGTGTGCAGAACGCCCTTGGGTTTGCCCGTCGAGCCGGACGTGTAGAGGATGAACAGCGGATCCTCGGCGTTCATCGGCTCGGGCGCGCAGTCGGCGGCGACCTTGGCGGCCTCGTCGGCATAGGCGAAGTCGCGCCCCTGGCGCATCAACACCTTGGCCCCCGTCCGCTTGACCACCAGCACGGTGGCGACCTCGGGGCATTGCAGCAGGGCCAGGTCGACATTCTGCTTCAGCGGCACGATCCGGCCGCCCCGCAGGCCCTCGTCGGCGGTGATCACCAGCGTCGACTGGCAGTCCTGGATCCGCCCGGCGATCGATTCCGGCGAGAAGCCGCCAAAGATCACGCTGTGCACCGCGCCGATGCGGGCGCAGGCCAGCATGGCGAAGGCCGCCTCGGGAATCATCGGCAGGTAGATCGTCACGCGGTCGCCCTTGGCCACGCCATGGGCCTTGAGCACATTGGCCATGCGGCACACCTCGGCGTGGGCCTCGCGGTAGGTGATCCTGCGGCTGTCGGCCGGATCGTCGCCTTCCCAGATGATCGCGACCTCGTCGCCGCGCGCCGCCAGGTGGCGGTCGAGGCAGTTGGCCGAAACGTTCAGGACCCCGTCGGCGTACCAGCGGATGTGGAAATCGTCGCGGGCGAAGGAGACGTCCTTGGCGGTGGTGAAGGGCGTGATCCAGTCCAGCCGCGCCGCGACATCGCTCCAGTATCCTTGCGGGTCGGCGTCGACCCGGACCACGGCCGCGGCATAGCCGGCGGCGTCGACTTTGGCCCGCTCCGCCCAGTCCTGGGGAACCGGAAACACCTGACCTTCGCTCACCGCGTCGCTCCCTCGATATCGATTTGACGGGAGTTATGCGGAGAGAGGGCCGCAAGGCAAGGAAGGGTTGGGCGAGAGGATTTCTCTCGATCTTCGACGATCGGCGCCCTCAATGGAGGCGACCCTCCAAACCATGGATTCGCCGATGCTTCTCCACCTGTCCACCTGGCCCGAAATCGAGGCCTATCTGGCGCGCTCCACCGCCGTCGTCGTGCCGATCGGCTCGAACGAACAGCACGGCCCCACCGGCCTGCTCGGCACCGACTGGCTGTGTCCGGAGATCATCGCCCATGAGGCGCAGAAGTCCGCCGACATCCTGGTGGCGCCGACGTTCAACATCGGCATGGCCCAGCATCACCTGGATTTTCCCGGCACCATATCCCTGCGGCCGTCCACCTTCATCGCCGCCATCGGCGACTGGACCCGCTCCCTGGCCCACCACGGCTTCACCCGGATCCTCTATCTGAACGGCCATGGCGGCAACGTCGCCACCATCGAGGCGGCGTTCTCCGAGCTCTATGCGGCGGACAGCTATGCAGGGCGCCGCTCGGGCTTCGCCTGCAAGCTGGTCAACTGGTGGGACCTGAAGGGGGTGATGCGGCTGGCCCAGCAGCAGTTCCCCGTCGGTCACGGCAGCCACGCCACGCCCTCCGAGATCGCCATCACCCAATGGGCCTATCCCGATCACATCATGGCGGCCAACTACGCGCCGCAAATCGCCCCTACCGGTCCGATCCGCGAGGCCGGCGACTTCCGCGCCCGCTATCCGGACGGGCGGATGGGCTCCGATCCGGGGCTGGCGACGCCCGAGAAGGGCGGCGAACTGGTC
>CAIQDO010000339.1 GCA_903870555.1 uncultured Caulobacteraceae bacterium | reverse complement strand
GGATCGTGCGATATCGCCCAGACCGACCCCGGTGGCAGGCCCTGGATGATGAAGGGCGCGATCAGGGCTTCGACGATGGTCGGACGGCCGCTGGCGAGGGGCTGCCGAAGCTCGGCCGAGGGGCGAACAAGCCACACCGCGTCATCCCGGGCCGAGGCCTCGTTCAGCGCGACGATATCCGGCGGCGGTTTGGCTGGCTTCGTTCCGGCGGCGATGGCGCCGACCGCCAGACGCCAGGGGCTCTGCGTGGACGGCGCTTCGTCGGCGTCTCCGAGACTCACGGCGGCCGACCCCGCGCCGCAAACACCGAGGACCAGATCGCACAGCTCTTTGAGCAATCCAGCCGGCGTCCGGTCCATCATCCCCGCAAGTCGGACGAGAGCCTCGTTTTCAATCTGGAAATCTGGCGCGCGCGGGGCGCGCTGCCCAATAGGCAGTCGTTCCCAGGCCAGAGGCTGGGGCCAATCCGGGCTTTTATGAGCCTCCCCGTCCATGGGCCTGACCCTTTCGACACGGCGCCGCTTGGATCAGGTCATAACGGCGACCGCCGGCCAAGGCTACAGCGAAGGCTCTGCCTTTCGAAGGCTCAGCGCAGGTAGAGCGACACGACGCCGGCGAGACTGGCGACGATGGTCAGAAACACCGCAGTGCAACCGCCCGCAAAAACGGTGTCGAGTACAGAGGGCGTGTTCTCCCGAACCGCCGCAACCGGCTTCTTCATCCCAAGCCTCCAATGTCACGGCCAAACGCCGTACAGGTGGCCAGCCTGCTCCGGCGAACGCGACGCGCCAGGGCGACGTGTGGCAAGGCTTCTGTCGTCTCGTCGATTGACTAGGCTTTGGGCTCGGACGCCGCCGGGCGCCCAACTGGCGGGCACGGGAGGGGTTAGGTCCTGGCCGCGCGGCGTCGGTCGCGCAGCCAGGCGCGGATCGGGGCGTCGTAGACCCGCTCGAATCCGGTCGCCAGGACCAGGGTCGAGGCCAGGCACAGCCACCAGGCCCAGGCCGGCGGCGCGTCGAACAGCCTGTTCAGGACCTGCTCGCCGCCGCGCAGCAGCGGAACATGGATCGCGTAGAGGGGGTAGGACAGGGCGCCCAACCAAAGGGAGACCGGGGTGAGGCGGGCTGACACGGGACTGTTGACCGCCAGGGCGACCAGTCCGGGAAGGACGACCACGACCTTGACGATATCGCGGATGGCGAAGCCGCCGGCGTCCGGAAACCACCGGACCAAGCAAAGTCCCAATAGGAGCGCGATCAGCGGATAGGGCAGACGCGGCGTCACCCAGCCGCGGGCATAGAGGCGGAACAGCAACACGCCGGAGAAAAAACCGAACGCCACCCGAGGCGGCCCACCCCAGAGATTGCTCCGGCCCCAGCCCGCATCCAGGCCGCCGAAGGCCAGGCTGGCCCAGACCAGGGCGGCCGCTGACAGGGCGACGATGATCGCCAGGACCGGGATCGTCAGCCATCGCACGACCAGGCCGTGCAGGGCGTTGGCCGCCAGCTCCCAGAACAGCGACCATTGCGGTCCGTTCAGCGGAAACAGCTCGCCGCCATGCACGGCCGGACCCCAGAGCACAGGCAGCAGCAGAAACTGGGCGATCAGGCCCAGTCCCATGGGGTCGCCAGCGAAGGCGGCCACGGCCAGACCGACGGCGACGCCGCCGAGAATCGCCGGATAGAGACGGCCAAGCCTCAGGCCCATATACGCGCGCCAGGGCAGGCCGGCGACGAGCCTCGGCTCATAGGCCTGGCCGATGACGAAGCCGCTGAGGATGAAGAAGAAATCCACCGCCGCCCCGGCGTCCTGCAGGTGCAGCTGGATTCCGCTGAGGTTCTCGAAATGGCTGCCGACCACCGCCAGGGCGGCGACGCCGCGAAGGCCGTCCAGGGAGGGCAGGTAGGTCTTGCTCACGCCGACACCTTAGAGCGCTTCGCTTCGGCGGCCAGCGCCGATACGAAGCGAGTTGTCGCACGGCGCCAAAATCCGGCATTGTCGGCGCACCATGAGCACAGACCCCTTCTTTCGCCGCGATGGCGACCGCTTCCTTCCCAATCCTATCAGCCGGGGTCCCTGGAACCCTACCTCCCTGCACGGCCGGGTGGTGATCGGTCTGCTGGGCCGCGAGATCGAGCGGCGCCACGGCGACGCCGACTATCTGCCTGCCCGACTGACCGTCGACATGTATCGCCTGCCCGACCTGTCGCGGGTGGAGGTGGTCACCCGGTTGGTGCGTGACGGCCGCCGGATCAAGGTGATCGACGCCGAGTTCGTCAGTGGGGGTGTGCCCATGGCCAGGGCCACCTGCCAGTTGTTGCGCCGCACCGAGAACCCCGCCGGGCACGTCTGGACAACCCCGCCCTGGGATGCGCCTGCGCCGGCCGACATCGTGCCCCTCGAAGCGTCTCGGCAGCCGCTCGGCGGCATGTGGACCATTCTGCCGATTTCCGGCGCCATGGGAACGGCCGGCCCACGTCGGCTATGGATGACGGAGAGGCGGGAACTGGTGGAAGGCGATCCCTGGACCCCGTTCTCGCGGGTGGCGGTGAGCTGCGATTTCGCCAGCCCCTTCGCCAATGCCGGGGACCAGGGCCTGGCCTATATCAACAGCGACGTGACCCTCTATCTGCACCGACTGCCCGTCAGCGAGTGGGTCGGCTATGAGGTGGTCAACCACGGGGCGACCGACGGGGTCGCCATCGGCGAGTGCT
>CAIQDO010000338.1 GCA_903870555.1 uncultured Caulobacteraceae bacterium | reverse complement strand
GGCCAAGGGCACCGGAGAAATTCATGAGGCCATGGAGGCGCGAGGCGAATCCGCCGCGGAAGCGGAGCCGAAGGCGACGAAATGGGCCAGCATGGCCGCTGTCGTGCTGCAGATCGGCCTGATCAACATTGTCTTCTCGCTCGACAGCGTGATCACCGCCGTGGGGATGACCAACGATCTGCCGATCATGATCGCCGCGGTCATCGCGTCGACCCTGGTCATGCTGTTCGCCGCCGAGCCGGTTGGACGGTTCATCCACGACCGCCCGACCACCAAGATGCTGGCCCTGTCGTTCATCCTCCTGATCGGCGTAGCCCTTGTGGCGGATGGACTGGGGTTCCACATCCCTCGCGCCTATATCTACTTCGCGATCGCATTCTCGCTGTTCGTAGAACTGCTCAACTCCGCCGCTCTGCGGCGGCGTGGACACCGGCGGCCCCGTTGAGCGGTGGCGCGACCGATCAGCGCGGCTTTTCGCCATTTTTTTAGGCGTCGCTGCCCGAAACCGTTGGCCAATTATGCGCCGTCACGTGCCCGAGCCACTCTGTGCGACAGGAAAAAGTCCGATCGACTTACCATGCGGAAAGACTTCAATGGCCGCAGACAAGGGCTATAGGTGCGAAAACGCACCCTTTTGCCTTCGGACTACGCGAAACATTCAACAATAGCGTACATGAACTTCTGTTTATAATTCCGTATTACAAAAAATACGGATCGCGTTCGGCAAATTTCGACGCAGATCCGAAGAGTTCGGTCGCCAGTATACGCTCCCCTCGAAACGTAAACATCTGGCGTGCGACTCTGTCGCAGGCGCGCCAAGCCTGCCTCAGGGGACGTCACCGCGACGCTTTCACGACTTTTCGAACCCGCACCCTGATAAACACTCTTTTCATCTGAGCGTGCGAAGGCTAACCATAAGGTCGCCTTCCGGGGGAATTTTCTCGCAGATGCACAAACGCATGAAAGCCACGTTCGGTTCCCTAGGGGCGGCCCTGCTCCTCAGCCTTAGCCCTATCGCGGCATCGGCCGATTCCTATTGGCAGTGCGTTCCCTTCGCCCGCCTGATGTCGGGTATCCAGATTTTTGGCGACGCCCGCACTTGGTGGCAACAGGCGACCGGTCACTATCAAACGGGCTACACCCCAAAAGCCGGAGCCGTTCTCTGTTTCAAGGCCACAGGCCGGATGCGACTAGGCCATGTGGCCGTCGTCAGCCAGGTTCTGACCGACCGCATCATTCAGATAACCCACGCGAACTGGTCGATCATCGAAGGCGCCCGGGGTCAGGTCGAACAGAACGTCACTGTGGTCGACGTGTCTCCCGCTGGCGACTGGAGTCAGGTGAAGGTGTGGTACGACCCATCCCGACAGCTTGGGACGACGGTCCATCCGACCTACGGCTTTATCTATCAGGACGACGCGGCGACCAAGTTTGCCGTCGCCCAGAACGTCGCCGTGCAGATGGCCCAGAACGCGGCCAACCAGGTTGTGGCGGCCGTGCGTCCAGGGTCTTCGCCACTTCAGATGCTGGGTCAGGTTGCCGATTCAACCGACCGGATCGCGGCTCTCATCCAGTTGGCCACTGGTCAGGGTGGCGACACCAGCAAGAAGTAGCCTTCTACAATCGATCGGCTCTCGCCGTGTTTCGGCTTGAGCCGAACCGTCTGGCGGCCTAGCAGATCGGCATGATCGATCAAGACACCGAAATACAGCCGATCCAACGCATGATCGCCCTTGATGGCCGTGGCGCCGGCGAGATGGCCTACCTCGACTTTGGGAACCAGGACCGTCCTGTCGACCTGGTTTTTCTGCACGCCAACGGCTTCAACGCCCTGACCTACCGCCATGTCCTGGCCCCACTGGCCAAGCGGTTCCGGATACTGGCCGTCGACCAGCGCGGCCATGGTCTGACCAGCCTGGACATCGATCTGGTGGGTCGGCGCGACTGGCTGGACCTGCGCGACGACCTGCTAGCCTTCGTTGCCGCTCATAACCTGCATGGCGTCGTGCTGTCTGGCCATTCGATGGGCGCTACAGCCGCGCTGCTGGCCGCGTCGGAGCAACCGGACTGTTGCCGCAGGCTGGCCTTGTTCGACCCGGTGATCCTGCCGACGAGCATGGAACGCGTCTCGGCCGAGTCACCGATGATCGTGGGGGCGAAGCGCCGCCGGGCTGTGTTCCCCAGCCGGGCGGCGGCGATCGCGTCCTACACAGGCCGGGGGGCTTTCAAGACTTGGCCCGAGGCGATTTTGGCCGATTATGTCACGGCTGGCTTTCGGGAGACGCCGGACGGCGAGGTCACCCTGACCTGTGCGCCAGCCTGGGAGGCCTCAGGCTTCGCCGCCCACGGCCACGATCCTTGGGACGCCTTACGTCAGTCGGCCTGCCCGATCGAAATCCTGCGCGCCGAGACCGGCTCGACGTTCCATATCGAAGGCGCCGAGGCGGTCGATCCAGGCCGGATCAGGGTTTCCGTCGCTCCCGGATCAACCCACTTCATCCCGATGGAATTCCCCGATTTGATTCGTTCCCGCCTCGCGGCCGCGATCGAAGCCTAAAGGGCCAAGCCGGGGACAATTCGCCCCTGCAGCCGGACCTGATCCTCTGGGCTGATGGGGATGATTTTGCGCGCCTCAAGGTCGAGGGAGATGGCGACCGCTTCGGCTGTTCCCCACGCGCGACCCGTCTGAGGATCGAGCATCCAGTGGACTAGATTCTGGGTCCGGTCGCCTGCCGCCGCGAGGCCCGATCGGATGTCGAACCTGTCCCCAGCCCTTGGCCAAGCCTCATAGGCCACACGATATTCAAGCACGGCGCCCCCCACGCCCGACGCGCGTTCCGCCAGCGACAGGTCGTCCCCCGCCCGCAATGCCGCGCCAAGCGCCGGCACCCCATCGGACACTCGACCGATGAAGATTTCGGGGCGCATGCGGCCAAACACGTCGCAATCGGCCGCGCCTATGGCCCCGCCGCCCAGGCGAATCAGCCCCATCCGCTCGGCTTCGCCGAGGGTCGCCCCGCCGGCGCTGGGCGCGAGGCCAAGGCTGCGCGGGCGGGCGCGGTCAGGGATGTCAATAAGCAGCGATTCGGCCAGCCCCCGGGTGGCCGTCGACCAAGGGAAGGGCCGCTCGTCCCGCGACGTGACATGGGCGACCCGTGTCTGGAAACTCGCCGCCAATTCTCCGGTGTTGGAATGGACCAAGAGTTGGAGGAAGCGCGCCTCGGTCTCGTCGACTTCGATCACCCCGGCGACCATGTGAAGCGGCGCGCGGCTTCGCGCCTCCCGCAGGAAGCGAATGTGATGGTCCCTGACGATCAGCGTGGCAGGCGAGTGAGGCCGAAACGCCCAGGGCAGACCCAAGGCGCAGGCAAGACCAACAAGACCCTCCATGGCGCGGGCGACATAGAAGCGGACATTGAGATGCCCCATCTCGTCACATTCCCAGGTGTTGACGCCGCCGCGCCACACCTCTACGCCGCCGAGACCGCTCACAGGCCGAAACGCCGGCGGAGCGCCTTGCGGGACCCTGGGCGACGATCAAGGGAGTCTGGCATGTTCGCCGTAGACCCGACCCTCCGGCTTTGCGCAAGCCCTACCACGCAACCGTATCACAACGGGTTGGCGCCTCGAACGGTACGCCCCCAAAGGATAGGATCAAAGTTCCGTCTCGATTTCAGCCTTGGACGAAGAGTTCCGCGAAGCGGCGCTTGCGACGGTTCTTCCATCCGCCCCGGTGCCAAGCGTCCGAACCGATCAGGGGCACGACGGTTGTGGCCTCGGCGAACACCATCTGTTCCCAGGTAACGTCGACCTTACCCCAGGAGCAGGCCTCCTTCAGCGTCGAGGACGAACAGGCGCCGTCGCGCACATCGGCGACGGTAATCTGAACGGCGTATTTGTGCATCTCCGCCTCGACCCCGAGGATCTCGGCGCAGACAACGGTGTCCTGGGCGAAGTTTTTTGGCACGCCGCCACCCACCATGAACAGGCCTGTGGTGCCGGCTGCGATCTTGATGTCGGTCAGTTCTCGAAAATCAGCCACGGAGTCGATGGTGACATAGGGCGACCGCGCCTTGATCCGTTCGACCTGGTGCTTGACGAGACCGAAGCCCGCCGAGCTGTCGGTGAAGGCTGGGCAGAAGATCGGGCACCCCTCCTCATAGGCGGTCTGGATCAGGCTTCCCGGCTTCTTCGCGTTGCCAGCGGCGAGCCACTTGCCGATCTCAAGGATGAATTCCCGCGATGAATAGGGTCGCGGCTCAAGGCCGTCGGTTATCGCCTTAATGGCGTGGTCGCAGGCCTGGAGCTCTTCCTCGTCGATGTAGGTGTCGTAGATGCGGTCGATATAGAGGGCGCGCAGATCGCGGTCATCTACGCCGCCCTGAGCTTGGTAGTGGCGGAATCCAAGCGCCTCGAAAAAATCCATGTCGATGATCGAGGCGCCGGTGGCGACAATCACGTCGGCCATGCCGTATTTCAGCATGTCGCGGTAGACGTGCATGCAGCCGCCGGCGCTGGTCGATCCGGCCAGCGTGACCCACACCGAGCATGCCTCATCCTCGATGGCCATCGACAGAATGTCGGCGGCGCGGGCAGTGTCGCGCGAGGTGAAGCTCATCTTACGCATGGCGTCTATCACCGGCCGGGCGTCATAGGCGGTGATATCGACATGCTCGACGACATGCGACAGCAACTCGGCCTTGGTGTTGGGCGGGGCGACGGACATGGCGGAACTCCAGAGATCGGACGGACGCGGCGCCGCCGGGGATGTCACCCCGGGGCGCCGGTTGGTTGCAATGGCGAAGGGCGAACCCTAGCGGCGACGGCGTTTCTTGCTCTTGGCGCGCGTCAACTTGATGACGGAGCCCGTCTCGACCCGCGGCGTGGGGATCGAGCGTGGCGCGAGGCCGAACATCGAAGCCATCGGCGCATCCTCGACCACCACCGTCTCGACATCGCCAAAGCCATTGAAACGCGTCGCCATGGCGACGCCGTAGGCTCCGAGCATGCCAATCTCGACATGGTCGCCCTCACGAACATCTTCTGGCAGCCAGAACGGCCCTGGCATGACGTCGATCGAATCGCAGGTCGGCCCATAGAACTGGAATGGACGCAGGGCCGCACCGCTTTCTCCGTCTGCTCGGATCAGCTTCACTGGAAAAGGCCATTTCGAGTGAGCGGCGTCGAACAGCGAGCCGTAGGCGCCATCGTTCAGATAGAGCGAATCGCCTTTGCGCAACTCGACCCGTGTCAGCAGGGACGTGCTTTCAGCCACAAGGGCGCGGCCAGGCTCGCACCATAGCTCGGTGGTCTCATGGACCATCATCTCGGCGAAGCCGCGGTCGATGGCGGCGGTATACTCGCCTAGGTCCGGCGGCGCCATGCCGGGGTAGATCGACGGGAAACCACCCCCGACATCGACGACGTCGGCAAACACCGCCGCCCGGACTAAGGCCCGGGACGCCTGGGCCATGGCCGCCTGGAACGCCGACGGCCGCATGCACTGACTGCCAACATGAAACGAAACACCCATCAACTCGCTGGTCGCCTGTCGGGCGGCGCGCAGCAGGTCGGGCGCGTCAAACGCCGACACGCCGAACTTGCCGTTGAGCGCATAGGCAGCGCCCGGCGCCTCGACGGCCAAGCGCACGATCAAATTGAGATCGCGGGCATTGCCGGTCATCGCCAGGATTTTGGCCAGTTCTTCATGGCTGTCGAGCGAGAAGGTGCGCACGCCGTGATCGAAATAGGCGGTGGAGATCGCCGCCCGGCTTTTCACCGGATGCATGAAGGCCATGCGCGATCCCGGCGCGTGCGCGCTCACCAACTCGACCTCGGCGATCGAGGCGACATCGAAGTTGGTGACGCCAGCGGCGGCGAGGTCGCGGATAACCCACGGCGAAGGGTTGGCCTTCACCGCATAGAACACGTCGCCCGTGAAATTCTTCCTGAACCAGCGCGCCGCTACGGCCACGGTGTCCGGCCGCACGAATGCGACAGGACGTTCCGGCGACCGCTCACGGACCAGGTCCAGGGGATTATGGTACGTGTGCAATTCACGTAGCCCCCTGCAGATTGTTGAACCCAGACCGGCGTTAGCAGCGCTTTTGAGGACAACGGGTCCGCCGGAGACGGGGCAAATAGGGATGATGGGGGGCTATGTAAAGGGCAAATCCATCCTGTCCCGGCCGTGGGATACACTGGACCGTCGAAGGCTCCTCATGGCATGGAGTGGCGAGGATGACGGCCGACCCGAGCGGCCTGCGCAAGCTCAAGGAACGCCGATGACGTTTCCCGCCGCCGTTCTTTCCGTGCGGAATATATCCAAGAGCTATCGCGCCTCCCGCGCCCTCGACCATGTGTCTGTCGAGGTGCGACGCGGAGAGATGATCGCCCTGATCGGACCATCCGGATCGGGCAAGTCGACTCTGTTACGGGCCTTTGTCGGCCTGACCCGGATCGACCCAGACGACGGTGTTGTGGAAGGTTTCGACCAGCGATTGCAGGACAAGGGCCGGCCGACGGACAAGATCCGTGACGCGCGCCGGAGGATCGGCTTCATCTTTCAGCAGTTCAATCTCGTGGGCCGGCTTTCGCTTTTCACCAACGTCGCCCTGGGGTCGCTCGGGCGAATCGGCTTCTGGCGCGGCCTGACCGGCCAGTGGCCGGAGGAGACCAGGCGCGCGGCCATGGCGGCCCTATTCAGGGTCGGGGTCAGCGACTACGCCGGACAAAGGGCCAATACCCTCAGCGGGGGCCAGCAGCAGCGCGGCGCGATCGCCCGCACCCTGGTCCAACAGGCCGAGGTGATTCTCGCCGATGAACCGGTCGCGTCCTTGGACCCCGTGGCGGCCCGGAGGGTGATGGAAATTCTCAGAGACCTCAACCGCGCCGACGGATTGACGGTGATGGTCACGCTGCATCAGGTCGACTACGCCCTGCGCTACTGCGACCGTGTCATAGCCTTGAAAGCTGGCCGCGTCGCCTACGACGGGCCAACGGCCGGCCTCGGCCAGAGTACTCTGATCGACATCTATGGTCCTGAATTCCAGGACGCATTCTGGGAAGGAGCGCCACTATGATTTCGCGCCGTCAAATGGCCGTCCTCGGAGGCCTTGCGATCACCCTGGCGGCCTGCGGCAAGTCCGGTCCCGCCCCGGAATCGCGGCCCCCCGGCGAGGTTCGGTTCTCCGTGCTTTCGACCGAATCGACCCAGGCGATGTCCGCCTATTGGCAGCCGATCCTGAGCGACATGCAGAAGCAAACCGGCCTGAAGGTGACGCCGTTCTATTCGAACAATTACACTCTCCTGGTCGAGGCGATGCGGTTCAAGAAGACAGATGCCGGCTGGTTCTCGAACCAATCAGGCCTGGAGGCTGTGCGGCGGGGCGGCGGCGAGGTGTTCGCCCGCACCTTCAGCCCCTCCGGCGTCGACGGCTACACCTCGGTGCTGATCGTCCCAGCCAAGAGCAGCCTGACCCTCGAGAAGGTCCTGGCCTGCGGCAGGACGCTCAATTTCGGCCTGGGCGATGTGCTGTCGACATCCGGAACGCTGGCGCCGATGACCTATCTGTTCGCGCCCAGGAACATCCGGCCGGTCGATTGTTTCAAGCAGGTGCGGAGTGGTTCGAGCCACAGCACCAACCTGATGGCCGTGGCCAATGGCCAGCTTGACGTGGCCACCAACAACTCCACATCGCTGATGCTCAACCAGCAGAACGGCGGCCACGAGGCCGATCGGGTGCGGGTGATCTGGCGCTCGCCGGTGCTGCCCGAAGATCCGATTGTCTGGCGCAAGGATCTGGATCCTGGCGTCAAGGAAAAGCTGCGCCAGTTCTTCCTGACCTATGGCCAGGGCGACGGTCCGGACGCTGAGCGCCAGCGCGGCTATATGGCCAAGGTCCATGTCGGCGGATTCAAGGCGGCCGATGACAGCCACCTCCTTCCGGTCCGTGAAATGGAGGCGACCGAGCACCTCTTGGCCGCCAGAGACGGCAAGGATCCGGCGCAGATCGCCTCGGCCCAGGCCGCCCTCGATGATATCCACGCCCAGCGTCAGGCCCTTGAGGCCCGCACCCGCGCCCCAGCCGCGGCGCAATAGATCATGGCTGACGCGCGCCCGACCATTCCCCCGCCGCCAAGGCGCAGCTTCGGTGATCGGGCGATCGATATTGTCATCTGGGGCGGTCTGGCGCTGTTGCTGGTGGTCGGCGCCAAAAGCGCCCAGGTCGGTAAAATTTCCGAGTTGTTCGCCGCGAACGACAACATGCGGACTTTCGGAGCGGAATTCATCCGTCCGAATTTTTCGGAATTCAGGGTTTACGGCGCGGAGATGTGGCGGACCATCCAGATGGCGCTCTGGGGTACGGCCCTGGCGCTGGTGATCGCAATTCCCCTCGGCCTCGCCGGCGCGCGAAACCTCACGCCTCCCTGGGTCCAACAACCGGTTCGCCGTATTCTCGATGTGCTGCGCTCTGTCCCCGATCTTGTCGTGGGAGCGATCTTCATTGTGGCCGTTGGACCCGGCGCCTTCGCGGGCGTCATGGCCCTGGCGATCAACACCGGTGGGGTGCTCGGTAAACTGTTCTCGGAGGCGGTGGAATCGATCGACCACGCCCCCGTCGAGGGTGTGCGGGCGACCGGCGCGGCTCCGTTGCATGAGATTGTCTGGGGCGTTCTGCCACAGGTGGCGCCTTTGTGGACCAGCTATGCGCTTTACCGGTTCGAGGCCAACGCCCGCTCCGCGACCGTTCTGAGCCTGATCGGGGCCGGCGGGATCGGCCAGCCGTTGTTCGATTCGATCAACAGCTTCGCTTTCGATCAGACCAGCGCCATCGTCATCGTTATCGTGGTGGCGGTGTCCGCAATCGACCTGCTGTCTCAGATCATCCGCAGCCGGTTGCTGTGATCTACGACGCGCCGGGCGTCGTCTGAGTGCGCCGCCGCAGGCGGGCGAGCCGGCGCAACCGCCGCCAGAACCGGCTTTTTTCCGGTTCGGGATAGGGCTGCAGCAGGCGCAGGAACTCCTCGGCGCAGGATCGCCAGGAATAGCCCTCGGCGACGGCCCGGACATGGGAGCGGTCGATCTTCAGCGCCTCCAGGCACGCCTCTCGCAGGCCTTCGGTCCGGCTTGGAGCGACCACGCCAGCGCCGGTGCCGGGGATGATATCCACCGGGCCGGGGGCGGAAAAGGCGGCGACCGGCGTGCCGGCGCCCCATGCCTCGAGAATCACCAGACCGAAGGTGTCGGTGAGGGAGGGGAAGACGAACACGTCGGCGCAGGCGTAGTGGGTCGCGAGGTCCTCATTGAACTTGGCGCCGACGAACTTCACCTCGGGATAGCGCGCCATCAGCTCCTCGCGCTGCGGGCCGTCGCCGACGACGACCTTCGTTCCAGGCAGATCGAGTTTGACGAAAGCCTCGATGTTCTTTTCCACCGCCACACGGCCGACGTTCAGCCAGATCGGACGAGGCAAGCCTTCGAACACGTCGGCTTCATTGCGCCCGCGCGGTCGGAACATCGCCGTGTCCAGGCCCTTCGACCACAGGGAGATGTTCTTGAAGCCGTGCTCCTCCAGCTCCTCACGCATGGTCGGGGTGGCTACCATCAGACGCCCGGAAGGCCGGTGGAACCAGCGCATATAGGCGTAGCCGGCGGCCAGGGGCACCGGCAGGCGGGCCGACACATATTCCGGAAACCGGGTGTGGTAGCTGGTGGTGAACGGCAGCTTCCATTCCAGGCAGATGCGCCGCGCAGCCAGGCCGATCGGGCCTTCGGTGGCGATATGGATGGCCTCGGGCTCGAACGCTTTGAAGCGCTCCTGAACCTTCTCATAGGCGCCCACGGCGAGTCTAATCTCGGGATATGTCGGGAGGGGCACGGTGGTGAACTGATCGGGGCTGATCACCTCGACCTGCTCGTCCATCTGACGCAACTCGGCGACCACCCGGGTCAGGGTGCGAACGACGCCGTTCACCTGCGGATCCCAGGCGTCGGTGGCTAGGAGAATGCGCATCAGGCGATCGAAGGTTCCGGCAGTGGCGACGGCGCGTCGTCGATCTGGCGCGCCCTGTCTATCATGGACCAGGAACGAAGCATTGCCCAATGGAGGATTTCAAGACGTCCGTCACCGTGCTCCACCAGGGCGGTACAGCTTTCGACCCAGTCGCCATCGTTGACGTAGAGCGCGCCGCCGATGTTCCGCATCTCGGCCTTGTGAATATGGCCACAGATGACGCCGTCGACGTTGCGGCGGCGGGCTTCCTCGGCGAGGGCGGCCTCGAAACTGTCGATGAATTGCAAAGCGTTCTTCACCCTGGACTTCAGGAATGCCGAAAGGCTCCAATAGTCGAAACCCAGCCGGCGACGCACGCGGTTGAACAGGGTGTTGATCGACAGAAGCATTCGGTAGGCGACATCTCCGGCGAATCCCAACCATGCGGCGTGGCGGACCACGGCGTCGAATTCATCGCCGTGAACGACGAGGAACCGCCGGCCGTCGGCCGTCTGATGCAAGGCGTCCCGCGCAACGAGCACACCGCCGAAATGAACACCGCAGAAGTCCCGCACCCGGTCATCGTGATTGCCGGGGATGTACGTCACCGCGGCGCCCTTACGGGCCATCCGCAGAATCTTCTGCACCACGTCGTTATGGGCCTGCGGCCAGAACCAGCCGCCCTTCATCTTCCAACCATCGACGATATCGCCGACTAGATAGAGGCGGTCGCAACTGGTGTGCCTGAGGAAATCCAGCAACAGTTCCGCCTGACAGCCCCGCGTTCCCAGGTGCACGTCGGAAATGAACACGCTGCGATAGTGTGTCGGCGCTCTGTGATCGTCCATGCCTGCCCCGGAACAACGCCCAAAGTCTTCGGTTAGGCTGATTGCTTGTCGGTTTTGTGAATGGGCCGAACGGGCGGTCAGGCGGCTTGATCCGCCGCGACCACTGTAACCGGGGTCGGCGGCAGCGCCGGCCGATGACGTAACCTCAGCCCCTTGGTGAACAGCTTGAGCGCCTCCCAGTGGATGGCCACGACCACGCCGAGAGTGAGGAACGGGTAGGATAGGAGCGTCCCACCGAGGACGGAGTCGGTAAGCGAGCGCCGCCGACCGGCGAAAGCCGCGTGAATCAGCGGGGCTCCGGTCGGGCCGCGGCCATTGACCACCGTGGAGATGCTCTCTCCAGGAACGGTCATGGTGAACTCATAGGTCATGTCCATGTCCATGAAAGGCGAGACATAGAACCCCTTGGAGCAGGTCTGTCGCGCGACGCCATCGGCCGACGACGTCCCCGGGATCAGGTAGGTGTGACGTTGTCCGAAGGTGTTGTTGACTTCATAGATCATAGCGACAAGCCCGCCCCCGGCGTCATGACAGTAGTAGACACTGAGGGGGTTGAACGCGTGGCCGAACACCCGGGGCATGCACAGGAGGGCGACCCGCCCGCCGTTCAGGGACAAGCCTGCCGACCCGAGGACGCGGTCGACATATTCTCTCAGCGAACAGGCGGCGCCATCCCCGTGGTCGCGGTCATGAAAGCTGAAGGCGTTGAAACGATTGTAGGAAAATAGCCGGAGTCGGCGATCGAGGTCGGGTAGGCCGTCCAGGTCAAAGA
Organism: uncultured Caulobacteraceae bacterium; assembly: GCA_903870555.1. Lineage (GTDB taxonomy): Bacteria > Pseudomonadota > Alphaproteobacteria > Caulobacterales > Caulobacteraceae > Acaudatibacter > Acaudatibacter boreus. The sequence goes on along the minus strand of CAIQDO010000338.1, from coordinate 7,930 downwards.
GGATTTGGAACATTCGGTAGCGGAGGCGATGTCGGCGCGGCGCGAACCGCTTATGAACCACTTCGCCGGCATAGAGCCCCGAGCGCAGGTCTGTCACGCCGCCGCCTCGAGCAACCGCCGCGCGCGCCCGTCCGGACCCAGATGGATGCGGCCGGATTCGTCGGCCACGGTCCATGGGCGACGCACCCCGCCGATCGCCTCGGCGACCGCCAGTCCCGCCTGAAGGCCGTCTTCATGGAAACCGGAACCGAAATAGGCCCCGCACCACCACACGCCGCCATCCCCCTGAATAGACCACAGGTCGCGCTGGGCCCGGATGGCGGCGGCGTCGAAGCGCGGGTGCTCATAGACCTGGGTATGGATCACCTTGGCCGGATCGGGGGCCTGCAGCGGATTAAGCGTGACCAGCAAAGGCGTGGAGCCCGGCAGGCCCTGAAGGCGGTTCATCCAATAGGTCACGCAGAGCTGGCGGTCGCCGCCTTGGCCGGTCCGGCCCATGTAGTTCCAGGCCGACCATAGGGCCTTTCGCCTGGGCATCAGGGCGATGTCGGCGTGCAGGATCGTCTCATTGCGGCTGTAGCCGAAGGCGCCCAGCAGGGTCCGCTCGGCATGAGTCGGCGCGTCGAGCATCGCCAATCCCTGGTCGGCGTGGGCGGCGATCACCACCTGATCAAAGGTTTCCGATCCGCCCAGGCTATCCCGCACCACGACACCCTGCGGCGTGCGGGACACGCGCACGGCGGCTGTCCCGAGCCGGACCTTGTCCGTGTAGTCGGCGGTCAGGCGCTTGATGTAACTGCGGCTGCCGCCTTCCACGGTGCGCCAGACCGGCCGATCGGAGATTTTCAGCAGGCCGTGGTTCTCGCAGAAGCGGATGAACGCCGCGGCCGGATAGTCCCGAATGTCGCTCGCCGAAGCCGACCATATCGCGGCGGCCTGCGGCAGCAAATGGTCGTTCTGAAAGGCCTCGCCGTAGCCGTGGGCGTCCAGATAGTCGCCCAGGGTGGTCAGGTCTGTCTCCAGCATCGCCGCGTGAGCGGGCGCCTCGCGATAGAAACGCAACAGATCTTTCAGCATCGACCAGAAGCGCGGCCTGATGAGGTTGCGAGGCTGGCTGAACAGGGTGACGAGATTGTCACCGCCATATTCCATTCGACCCTGATCGAGACTGACCGCGAAACCCATGTTGGAGGCCTTGGTCGGCACACCGAGGTGATCGAACAGGGCCACAAGATTGGGGTAGTTGACGGCGTTGTAGACAATGAAGCCGGTGTCGACGCCAATCGGCCCTTGCGCGGAAGGCGCGTCAACGGTGTGGCTATGTCCGCCGATCCGGGGTTCTGCCTCGTAAACGGCGACATCGTGCGCCTTGGCCAGCAGCCAGGCGGCTGACATGCCCGCGATGCCCGAACCGATGATCGCGATCTTCTGGCGGGAGTGATTCTGTGGGATGGTCACGGCCTGGGCTTGGACTCCGCATCTTGACGCCGCGACGATGGGGGAATCCTTGCAGCTTGTCGTCTACGCCAATGGTCGCGGTTCGGATCAGGATTCGTGGCGGGCGGCGGTGATCCGTGTTTTCGCCGACGGCGTAGAAAGGGCATGAATGCAACCGTCCTTCTCGTCGAACCCGCCGCGTGCCGGCAAGTCGACGCAGCCGTCGGGACGGCGAGGCAGAGGATGAGCCCGTCGTCGAAAATCACCGGCGTCGACGGCGCCAGTCTCTCGGCCTGCATCGTCAACATCGCCGAGCGTGGCGACCGGGAGGCCTTTGCCCGACTGTTCAGCCATTTCGCCCCGAGGGTGAAGAGCTACCTGATGCGCCTGGGCGCCGTGCCGGAAGCGGCCGAGGAACTGGCCCAGGAGACTCTGCTGACGGTTTGGCGCCGCGCCGCCGCCTTCGACCCGACACGGGCGGCCGCCTCAACCTGGATTTTCACCATCGCGCGAAACCTGCGCATTGACCTGTCGCGGCGCGAAGCCCGTGGCGTTCCGGCCGATGATCCCTCACAGCACGACTCCGGGCCAGCGGCGCCGGACGACGCCCTGAGTTCGGTAGAGGACGAGGACCGGATCAGCCGGGCCTTGGCGACCCTGCCGAAGGAGCAGGCCCAGGTGGTCGCCCTGGCGTTTTTCGCCGACAAACCGCACTCGGAAATCGCCCGGGATCTCGGGTTGCCGCTGGGAACGGTAAAATCACGGCTGCGCCTGGCGATGAGCCGTCTGCGCGGCGCTCTCGCGGAGCGACGTCCGTGAGTCCCCTCCATCACCCCGATGACAGCCTGCTGGTCGACTACGCCACCGGCGCCCTTGACGCTGGCGCGCGGATGGTGATCGGCGCTCACCTTGGGGCCTGCCCCGGCTGTAGTACGACCGTGGCCGAGGCCGAGGCCGTCGGCGGGGCTCTGATGTCGACTTTGCCGGCCGCGACGATGAGTCCCGACGCCCTCGCGCTCGCCCTCGCCCGGATCGAACGCCCTGCGCCCGCCGAGCCGACGCCACTCGACGGTCCCGCCGATTGGATCGCCGTTCCGACGGAGGTGGTCAGGGCGGCGACTCGTCGACGTCGCTGGGCCGCTCCGGGTGTGTGGGTGGCGCCGATCAGCCAGCGGCCTGGAGGGGCGCGAAGCTATCTGCTGCGGGTCGGCGCGGGGATGAGCGTGCCACGGCACACCCATCGCGGCGCGGAGATGATTCTGGTGCTGAAAGGCTGCTATGTCGACGGCGACATCCGTCATGGGCCAGGCGACTTCGCGGTCAACGATGACTCGGTGGACCACCAGCCCAGGGCCATTGGCGAGGTGGAGTGCGTCTGCCTGATCAGCGCCGACAGCGCGCTCGTTCCGCGGGATTGGGTCGGACGCCTCTTCCAACCGTTCGTGGGCATCTGATGAACCCGCTTGTCTCCCTCGGGATCGCCATCCTTGAGCTGTCGACGCCGGGCACGGTGCAGGTCCGTCACGATCTGGCCTATGGGCCTGGCGACAAGGGACGGTTCGACGTCTACGCGCCAAAGACGCTTCCCGCTCATGCGCCCGTGGCGGTGTTTCTCTATGGCGGCAGCTGGCAGTCTGGAGCCAAGAGCCTCTATCGCTTCGTCGGCGTCGCCCTGGCCTCGCGCGGGGTCGTCACGATCATTCCCGACTACCGGGTCTACCCGGAGGTTCGCTACCCTGCGTTCCTGCAAGACAACGCCAAGGCCGTGGCTTTCGCCAGGCGGCACGCCGCCGACTGGGGCGCCGATCCAGGACGGCTGTTTCTGATCGGCCATTCGGCGGGCGCCTACAACGCGGTGATGCTGGCGACAGATCCGCGCTGGCTGAAGGCCGAGGGGCTGGACTCGCGCAGGGACATTGCCGGCGTCTATGGCTTGGCTGGCCCCTATGATTTCCTGCCTCTGCGCGACCCGGTGTTGAAGACAATCTTCGGGCCGGACGACCAACTCGGCGACACCCAGCCGATCAACCATGTGGACGGCTCGGCGCCGCCGATGCGGCTGGTCGCTGGCGACCGTGACACCACCGTCGATCCCGGCAACAGCCTGCGGATGACAGCCGCGGTCAAGGCCAAGGGCGGAGTCGCCTCGGCCCAGATCTATCCTGGGCTGGGCCACGTCGGTCTGCTGACCACACTGGCGGGCCTGTTCCGCGGCAACGCGCCGGTGCTGGAAGACGTCGCCGGCTTCGTCAACGGCGGCCCCCGAGATCCCGCCCAGGTCCAGGCGGCCACGCCCGGGGTCTTGGCGCCACCCTCACGCCCCCTCTCCGCCGGAACGCCAGCATGAACCTTACCGTCGCGGCCGGCCGGGCTGTCGAGACTTTGCCGATACCCGATGCGGTGACCCGCCTGGGCATCGGCTATCTGGTCGCGCGCGCGCGGCGAAAACTGACGCGCGAACCTGCTGGAACGGAGACGGCCTTCGCCCGGGAGATGGGCGAACATCCCATCGCCGAGAACACCGAGGACGCCAACGCCCAGCACTACGAAGTGCCTGCGGCGTTCTTCGAGAGGGTGCTGGGACCACGGAAAAAGTACTCGAGTTGCCTGTACGATGGCGGCGCGGCCACCCTGGCCCAGGCCGAGGATCGCGCCCTGGCCGAGACCTGCGCTCACGCCGACCTCAAGGACGGCCAGGACATCCTCGAACTGGGCTGCGGCTGGGGATCGCTCAGCCTGTGGATGGCGGAGCGCTATCCGGCTTCGCGGATCACGGCGGTGTCGAACTCTCACTCCCAGCGGTTGGCCATCGAGGCCGCGGCCGCGCGAAAGGGGTTCTCCAATCTGACCATCATCACCCAGGACATGAACGACTTCCAGGCGGCCGGCGACTACGATCGGGTGGTGTCGGTAGAGATGTTCGAGCACATGTCCAACTGGCCGGCGCTGCTGACCCGGGTGGCTGGATGGCTGCGGCCGGACGGCCGGCTGTTCCTTCACGTCTTCACCCATCGCGACAAACCCTACCGCTTCGACATGAGCGACAAGGCGGACTGGATCGCCCAGTACTTCTTCACGGGCGGCATCATGCCCAGCCACGGCCTGGCGCGGCAGTTTCCCGAGCTGTTCGAGGTCGAGGCGGAATGGCGCTGGAGCGGGGAACACTATCGCCGCACGGCCATGGACTGGCTGGCCAATTTTGACGCCAACGCCGCCGACATCGACGCGATTCTACGGAATGTCTACGGGTCCGACGCGGCCCTTTGGAAGCGCCGCTGGCGGGTGTTCTTCCTGGCCACGGCCGGTCTGTTCGGCGACAGTGGTGGTTCGGTCTGGGGCGTCAGCCACTATCGTCTTAAGCCCGCGACCGCGGGATCGGGGGCCGGCTGATGTTGCGCTATATCCTGGCCTGGCTTGGCGCGGGCCTGGCCATAGGGGGGCTGGACTTCTTCTGGCTGACCACCACCAACGCCACCGTTTACCGGCCGGTGCTGCACTCGGTGCTGCTCGATGGCGTTCGTCCGGTTCCGGCGGGGCTGTTCTATCTGATCTACCTCGTCGGGGTGGTGATCTTCGGCGTCAGCCCGGGGATTCGTTCCGGGCGCTGGCGTGATGCGACCACAATGGGCGGCCTGTTCGGCTTCTTCGCCTACGCCACCTACGACCTTACGAACCAGGCGACCCTGGCCGTATGGGCGACCCACATCACCGTGCTGGATCTGAGTTGGGGGACCTTCCTCACGGCCACCGGCTCCACCGCCGGCTACTTCGCCTCGAATCTGGTCAGGAAAGCGTAGACGCGGACGGGTCGGTCGCAAAAGCCCAGGCGACGATCGCTTCCAACCCCTCGCGGTCGATGGCGTCGAACGCCGCCAACCGGTCGCTATCGACATCCAGCACCGCGATCAGCGCGCCGGCCGGATCATGGACCGGGATGACAATCTCGCTTCTTGATCGCGAATCGCAGGCGATGTGTCCGGGAAAGGTCTCGACATCCTCGACGATCAGGCTCTGGCCGCTCTGGGCGACCGCGCCGCAGACACCCCGGCCGAACGCGATTCGCAAGCAGCCCAGCGTGCCCTGATAGGGGCCGACCACCAGTTCAGCCGGCTTTTCCTGGTCGACGACATAAAAGCCGGTCCAGAAGAACCGGTCGAACGCCGCGGCGAGCATCGATGCAACGGTGGCCATTCGGGCGACCCGATTCGACTCGCCGTCGAGCACCGACCGGACCTCGGCCATCAACTCGCGGTAGCGATCGGCCTTGTCTGCGGACAGGCTGTCGGGGGAGAAGGCTTCAGGCATGAGACCTTATATCGCGGCATAACCTGCCGGTCAGGCGCCTTGCGCGATTTCGCCGCGTCAAGTCCGTGGAAATGCGGCGTCGGGGCGGGCTTGTTTTTCATGCTGCGCTGCAACATATTGGTTTCGGGCGATGCCTCCGCGGAACTCCCGCGGGCCAGCAACTCGCCCGGAGGACGGCTATTGAAGACCCTGTACAAGCCCTGGTTCGAGCTGTCCCGAGACGCCGTGCGCCTGACCTGCGAGTCGGGCCACGTCATCGGTCTGCGGATGGCCCTGGCGGCCCAGGGCGGAACCGCGGCTCTCGATGAAGCGTCCCTGATGATCAGCGAAAAGGCGACCGCGGCGTTCGACGCCCACTTCCTGGTCGCCCGCAGTCTGATCGCGGGCGAAGGCCACCTCGCCCCGGCCCGCGCCATTGCCCTCTATCGCACCCGCGTTCAAGCCAACCAACAGCGCCTGACCCAGGCCGCCTGAAGATCGATACGCCGATGAAGACCACCCTCAAGCTGCCAATGAAGACCTACAACCTCGACCTGCGCCACGCGCCGTCGAAGCGACGTCTCAACGCCCTGCCGAACAATCGTCTCGAGCCCTTGAAACAGCGCTGTCCCGACGACGCCGCGGCGATCCGCTGGGCCCAGGCCGAGTTGCTCGACTTCGCCCGCCATGCGCGCGGCGAGAACTACCAGTACGTGGAGGCGGCATTGATCGAGCTGCTGCCGTTCGGCAAGCTGATCGACGGCCGCGACTACCGCCGTCTCGGCCGCTGGGTCTGCAATGCCGACGGCCTCAACTGGCGGGAATCGCCGGCAGACTCCTTTGAGGACGCTTGATCCGAGGACGCTGGATCCGCGCCTAGGCCCCGCGTCCCGCCAGGGGCGCGAGGAACAGGGCGATGTTGATCAGGAACCCCGCGCTCCAGATCACGCTGCGCAGGATATCTCGATCGCAGATATAGGCCGTGACATAGGCCAAACGCGCCACGACGAACGCCCCCGCCAGACCATCGACCAGCCCTTGCGGCGCGGCCCTGAACTCCGCCAGCAGAACTGCAGCGGCGAAGAACGGCAGGGCCTCAAGCCCGTTCTGGTGGGCGCCCAGCGCCCGCGCCCGCCAGCCCTCGGCGTAGAATTCGGTCTTCCGAGGTCGGGCGTTGTCATAATCCCGCCACCCGAAGCCCTTGGCCAGGCCGATGGTGGCAAGCCAGAGGATGACGGTCGCCAGCAGGCACAGTTCGGCAACGGTCATCGGGTCCCTCCAGCTGTGCGCGGCCGATCCTGTTACGCTCAAACGGAGCCGTCCGATCACCGGGAACGCGGAGGCGCGAAGGCCAGGGTCTTACGGCCGGGTCAGATACGCTCGAAAATTAGCCTGCCCGCGCATGCCGTCGTCCAGGCCGCTTCCGATGGCGCCGCCCGGATGGCATTTCCGGGAATACCACAGCACCCATATGGACAACGTGTCCCCGCTCTGTGGCAAATACCACTCTGGGCATTTGGCCAGGACCCTGATAGGCCCCGTGATATGCTGGTTGCGCGCACTGAGGACGATAGAGGAGCTGGCGTCATGGCCCGGTTCGCCGTTTGACGGACAGCGCGCACACCATCGTTTATTTCCTGTGCCTGTTCGCCTGCGCGCTCTGCACCGGGCTGATGACCCGCGCCTATCTGCGCCGGCGCAGCCGGTTCCTGTTTTGGGGGACGATCGGATTCGGCTTCTTCACCCTGAACAACCTGCTGCTGGTGGCAGACTTGGTCTTTCTGCCTGATGTCGATCTCTGGATCTGGCGGCAATTGGCCACCGGCGCCGCCCTCGCCGTCATGCTGTTCGCCCTGATCAGGAGGGTCGAATGAGCGACCAGACCGATCTCGTCGCCACCCTGAGCGCTCTGCTGGTCATGGCCTATCTGGTCGCGGGGCTGATCTCCCTGCGCCACTGGCTGAAGACCCGCAGTCGGCTGTTCCTGGGACTTGCAGCGGCCTTCGGCCTGTTGGCGACGACCCCAACCATCTCCGCGATCACGGGGGACACGCTGAACGCCCCCAGCAACACCTATCTCCTGCGAGTCGTGGCGTTCCTGTTGGTGGCCGCCGCCGTCGCGCGCGAGATGCTGACGGACAATCAGGGGACTGACGCGCCGCGACGGCTGCGGGTCTGCTTGGCCGCCTCCGGCGGCGGCCACCTGCGC